>CAJOLO010000014.1 GCA_905235345.1 uncultured Lachnospiraceae bacterium | reverse complement strand
AATACGTTGGTGCTCAGACCGGATATTACACCGGGCATTGCCAGATGTGTGGCGAAATATTATAATGACGAGAGTTTTCCGATTCGTCTGTGTTACGAAGGAAAGACCTTTTATAACACGCATAATCACCAGGGTAAATTAAATGAAATTACTCAGATCGGAGCTGAACTCATTAACGACAATTCCTCTGCGGCAGATGCTGAGGCTATCGCTACAGCGATTGATTGTTTTAAAGCTTCAGGACTTACGGAATTCCAGATTGAAATCGGTGAGGTAGAGTTTTTCAAGGGCGTGATAGAAGATGCTCATTTAGATCGTGACACCGAAGATGAGATTCGCAAATACATTCATAACCGTAATTTCTTTGCACTGGAAATGCTTATCAAGGATATGGATATGCCTGAGAACGTGAAGAAGGTATTGCTTTCTTTCGACCAGCTTTTTGGCGGATATGAAATGCTGACAAAAGCGAAGGAGCTTGCCACTAACGAGACCTCAAGAAATGCTATTGAACGACTCGAAAAAGTATATAAGGCATTATCTTATTCGGGATATGAAAAGTATGTATGTTTTGATTTTTCATTGCTCAGTCGTTATGATTATTACACTGGTATTATCTTCCGTGGATATACCTTTGGTACCGGTGATGCCGTTGTTAAGGGCGGACGATACAACAATTTGCTTTCCCGATATGGAAAAGATGCACCGGCGATTGGTTTTGCGTTCTATATTGATGATCTGATGATGGCGCTTAACCGTCAGAAGATTGAGATTCCGCTTGATGATTCGGGTTGTATCATTTTATATGATATAGAGCAACAAAAGTCTGCTATTGAACTGGCTAATTATATGAGAAAGAGCGGACATAAGGTTGATTTGATTCGTAAATCCGGTAAGAAAGAAATCAAAGACTATGCAGAATACGGAAAGAGGAATCATTTTTCCGGTATGTTCTATCTGACCTCAGACGAAGATGTTGATGTGTATGATTTGATATCTGATGAGGTGAGCGGACGGAAGATTACAGATATTAAACAATAAGAAATGAGGAATAAGTATGAGATACATAACATTTGCTCTGGCGAAGGGCAGACTTGCAAAGAAAACCCTTTCATACCTTGAGCAGATAGGGATTACCTGCGAGGAGATGAAAGATCCGGATACAAGAAAGTTAATATTTACCAATGAGGAATTGAAACTACGTTTCTTTCTGGCAAAAGCTGGTGATGTACCGACTTATGTGGAATATGGTGCGGCGGACATCGGAGTTGTCGGACTTGATACCATTTTAGAAGAGGAAAGGGATAATCTTTATGAGGTGTTGGATTTAGGATTTGGTAAGTGCCGTATGTGTGTTTGTGGACCGGCAAGTGCTAAAGAGATACTTTCAAAGAATGAGATTATCCGTGTAGCAAGTAAATATCCTAATATTGCCACCAATTATTTTAAGAATAAGAAGAATCAGACAGTAGAGATAGTAAAGCTTAATGGATCTGTAGAGCTTGCTCCGATTGTTAATCTGTCAGATGTTATCGTTGATATTGTGGAGACCGGAACAACTCTTAAAGAGAACGGACTCGAGGTATTAGAGGAGATATGTCCGTTATCCTGTCGTATGGTTGTGAATAAGGTCAGTTTCAAGATGGAGCAGGAGCGTATTTTGAAGATTGTTAAAGATTTAAAAACTCTGCTTTACGAGAATTGATATACTGTAACTGGTTGACGATATTGCGTTAATTAATGTATTATATTACGTGAAGGTTTAAACCTGCAAAAGATTATAATTATAGATGGCGAACATAGATAAGATGACAGGAAGGAAATTAAATCATGAGAATAGTAAAATTAACAAATGAAACAAAGAAGAACTTATTAAATGACCTGTTAAAGAGAAGCCCTAACAACTATACAGAATATCAGGATACTGTTCAGGAGATTGTTGACAATGTCAGGGAACATGGTGATCAGGCATTATTTGATTACACAAAGAGATTTGACAAGGCGGATATTAACGCTGATAATGTTAAAGTAACCGATGCTGAGATAGAAGAAGCCTATAATGAGGTAGATCCTCATCTTGTCGAGGTGATTCGTAAAGCTCTTGTGAATATCAGAGATTTCCATGAGAAGCAGAAACAGAACAGTTGGTTTACCACCAAAGAAAACGGTACAATGTTAGGGCAGAAGGTGACACCCCTTAACTATGTTGGAGTATATGTGCCGGGTGGAAAGGCCGTATATCCTTCTTCTGTTCTTATGAATATTGTTCCTGCCAAGGTTGCAGGTGTCAATCATATTGTAATGACAACTCCCTGCAATGCCGAGGGGAAGGTGTATCCTACCACACTGGTTGCAGCTAAGGAGGCAGGAGTAGATGAGATATATAAGGCAGGTGGTGCCCAGGCAATTGCGGCACTGGCTTTTGGTACCGAATCTGTTCCCAAGGTGGACAAGATTGTGGGTCCCGGTAACATTTTTGTTGCACTTGCAAAGCGTGCGGTATATGGTTATGTGAGTATAGATTCAATTGCCGGTCCGTCTGAGATTATGGTGCTTGCAGACGATAGTGCCAATCCAAGATACATTGCGGCAGACTTACTTTCCCAGGCAGAACATGACGAGCTTGCGTCAGCAATTCTTGTTACCGATTCGGAAGAGTTTGCTAACAAAGTATCTGCAGAGGTTGACGGATTTGTCAAAGAGTTATCAAGAAAAGAGATTATTCAGAAATCACTGGATAACTACGGATATATACTTGTGTGCGATAACATGAACGAAGCGGTAGAGACAGTAAATGATATCGCTTCCGAACATCTTGAGATTGTGACAAGGAATCCGTTCGAACTTATGATGAAGGTCAGAAATGCGGGAGCTATCTTCATTGGAGAATATAGTTCTGAGCCGTTAGGAGATTATTTTGCAGGACCTAATCATGTGCTTCCTACTAACGGAACAGCGAAGTTCTTCTCGCCGCTTTCCGTTGATGACTTTATTAAGAAAAGCAGTATTATATATTACTCAAAAGAGGCGTTGGAACCGATTCATCAGGATATCATTGATTTTGCAACCAGTGAGCAGTTAACGGCACATGCGAATTCCATAAAGGTGAGATTTGAATAAACAACGATTTATAATTATGATAAGTGAGGTGTAGATATGGAAGGAAGAATCGCATACATAGAACGAAAAACCAATGAAACGGATATTAAGATGGAATTGCATATAGATGGTTCCGGAAGGACAAAGATTGATACCGGAATAGGATTCTTTGACCATATGCTTAATTCCTTTGCAAGACATGGTTTCTTTGATCTGAAAACGGTGGTCAAAGGTGATCTGTATGTGGATTCACATCACACGATCGAGGATACCGGAATTGTACTTGGGGAAGCGATTAAGAAAGCGGTTGGTGATAAGAAAGGAATCAAGCGTTACGGACAGAGACTTCTTCCTATGGATGAAACTTTAGTTATGTGTGCAATCGACCTTTCAGGGCGGCCATATCTTTGCTTTGACATGGATTTTACGACCTCTCAGGTTGGATATTTTGATACTGAGATGGTGAAGGAGTTTTTCTATGCAGTGTCCTATGCAGCAGGCATGAACCTCCATATAAAGCAGATTAACGGAAGCAATAATCATCATTTGATCGAGGCGGCATTTAAGGCATTTGCAAAGGCACTTGATGAGGCAACACAGATTGATTCACGAATGAAAGATACGGTTCTTTCGACAAAAGGTACACTTTAAGACGATAGCGTTTGCTTATATAATATCAGTATTTTCAGGAGGACGGATATGAGTTATGTCAAAATAATTACACAGGTCAATGTTTCTGACGGAATTGATTTTTCGAAGGATATAGAACAGGAAAAGGTTATATCGAAGGCATTTTCTTACTCTAACGAAGGGGCGGATGAGATAGCGTTCATGGATATGACTGCAAGGAAAGAGGACAGAGAGCCGGATGTTGAGCTGATGAAAAAGATTGCTAAGAAAGCAGAGGTTCCGCTTGTTTCTTACGGCGGCGTAAAGCGTCTTGAGGATGTTAAGAAAATGCTTTATGCAGGTTCAGAACTTGTGTATATGAAGCAGGCTGCAAAGGATGACATTAATTTTGTTAAGGAAATGTCTGATCGATTCGGAAGCGGTAAGATTGGAGTTGCAATCGACCTTAATGATTCCAATATCAAGGAATTTGCTATTTCATGTAAACAGATGGGAGCAGGTCATCTATGGTTTACAGGCAATGCTTCCGGCAATGAGAGAATTATTAAGGATATTAAGCAGGCGGTTGATATTCCGGTTATGGTGAGTACCGGGTCAAATGATGAGAATGTAATAACCGAACTTGTAAAAGCAACGGATGCAGATGCTATTCTTTATACCGGTGCAGATGTTATTGACTGCATGGCCGTAAAAAGAGCATTAAAAAATGCTGGCGTTAGCGTTAATACATTTGAAAGTGCCGTACCATTTAGTGAATTCAAATTAAATTCGGATGGACTTATTCCTTGTATCGTTCAGGATTACAAGACCAGCGAAGTGCTCATGATGGCATACATGAATGAAGAATCCTATAATAAAACCTTGGAAACAGGAAGAATGACATATTTTTCAAGAAGTCGCCAGAAACTTTGGGTAAAGGGTGAGGAAAGCGGTCATTTTCAGTTTGTTAAAGAGCTTATCATCGACTGTGACAAAGATACCATTCTTGCCAAGGTATCACAGATTGGAGTTGCGTGTCATACGGGCAATCCAACTTGCTTCTTCACACCATTGGCAAGTAAGGAATATAGCAGTACCAATCCGCTTACGGTATTCAACGAGGTTTATAATACAATCGTTGACCGTAAGAAGAATCCGAAGGAAGGCTCTTATACCAACTATCTCTTTGATAAAGGAATCGACAAGATTCTCAAGAAGGTGGGCGAGGAGTGTACTGAGATTGTTATTGCGGCTAAGAATCCCGATCCTGAGGAAATCAAGTATGAGATATCTGATTTTCTCTATCACTGTATGGTGCTCATGGTTGAGCGTGGTGTAACTTGGGAAGATATTATGAAGGAGTTAGATAACAGACATTAGGATTTTGTTTGACAAATGATAATATTATTGTAAAATACTAATATATTTCAATTTATAAAAGGAGATAAGCCATGATATTTTTAAGTGAATTTGTAAGTTATCTGATTAAGTATGTTGCTCTTGGACTTATTGCATTTGCAGGAATTGTGTGTGGTATTAATTATGCCAAAAAGAAAAAGGTGGAATCAGAAGCAGAGACAGTTGAAACAGAAAACGAATAATATTGTGCATTTGATACGAGATGCGTACGAAAGTGTATATATAAAAATTATAGTTGCAAAATAATATAATTTGAATTATAATAATTCAAATTATATTATTTTTTTCTTTGGGGTGTTTTGATATGAGATTTGTTGACAGAGTTGAAGAATTAAATATATTGGAAAAAGAGTATGAACGACAAGGCAGTTCTTTTGTTGTTATATATGGTAGAAGAAGACTTGGGAAAACAACATTGATTTCAAAGTTCTGTGAGAATAAGAAAAATATATCATTTCTTGCAACAGAGGAAAGTGAGCAGGAAAATCTTAATTCGTTTAAAGAAGAAATATGCAATGTAATTGATAACAATCTGCTTAGAGAATCCAATATTACTTCATGGGAACCATTATTTGATGTTATTGCCGAAAATACGGATGACAAACTGATTGTGGTATTAGATGAATTTCAATTTTTAGGTAAAGTAAACGAAGCATTTCCTTCAATTCTTATGAAAATATGGGATAAAAAGTTGAAAGATAAAAATATTATGCTAATTTTATGTGGTTCATTAATACGAATGATGAATTCACAGGTTCTATCCTATAACAGTCCTTTATATGGCAGAAGAACAGCACAGATAAGAATGAAACAGATTGATTTCAAATATTACAGTGAATTTTTTGATACTATATCAGCTGATGAACAGATATTAAGATATTCAATAACCGGAGGAGTTCCCCAATATATTGAGCTTTTTGAAGGTAATGGAACAATAAGGGAGCTTATACGGGACAATATCATGAATACCGGCTCATTTCTGTATGAAGAACCGGAGTTTTTGCTACGAAATGAAATTAATGAAGTTGGAAGATATTATACAATTTTAAAGATTATTGCCAATGGTAAACACAAATTATCTGAAATATGCGCTGCATCCGAGATGTCACAGGCAGGTATCGCAGCATATATTAAAAATCTTACAGAGCTTGATATCATTACCAGAGAAGTTCCCGTTACTGAGACTAATCCGGAAAAGAGCAGGATGGGACAGTATTTGATCAAGGATAATTTTCTGCATTTTTGGTTTAGATTTGTGTATCCCTACCGTTCCATGATTGAACGGGGGCAAACTGACTGGGTGCTTGATAAAATCGAAATGCCATTTATTGATAATTATGTCTCTTATGTTTATGAAGATATATGCAGAGAGAAAGTATTTGATGAATTATCTGCATCACTTAATATTACAAGGATTGGAAGATGGTGGGATAATAAGACAGCGGAAATTGATATTGTCGGACTTTCTGATGACAGTAATAATGTTATATTTGGTGAATGCAAATATTCAAATAAGAAAAAGGGGATGGGTGTTCTTAACGAATTAATTAATAAGGCTAAGAATGTTAAATATAAAAATGATAATAGAGAAGAATACTATGTAATATACAGTAAGAGCGGATTTGACAGTAAGCTTGCTGAATTTGCAAAGGCACATAATAATATATATTTGTTCGAAGGATAAAAATATAATAATATAAAAAGTTAAAAATATTGTAATTGCGATAAACATCTGTTAAAATAATGTGTCGTATAACAATGGTTCATCCCGATTGAAGATATTAATAAAAAATAAGTGAGGAATATGTTGTGAAAAAGTATGGTTTGAATGAATTAAGAAGAATGTATCTTGAATTTTTTGAGAGTAAGGGACATCTTAAGATGAACAGTTTCTCTCTGGTTCCCCAAAATGATAACTCTCTATTACTTATCAATGCAGGTATGGCTCCGTTGAAACCTTATTTTACCGGTCAGGAGATACCGCCGAGAAAAAGGGTGACAACCTGTCAGAAGTGTATCCGTACAGGTGATATAGAAAATGTCGGTAAGACAGCAAGACATGGTACATTCTTTGAGATGCTGGGTAATTTCTCTTTTGGAGATTATTTCAAGAAGGAAGCCATTGAATGGTCATGGGAGTTTCTTACCGAAGTTCTTGAGATGGATCCGGACAGACTTTATCCGTCTGTATATCAGGATGATGATGAGGCATTTGATCTTTGGCATGAAGTTATTGGAATTCCGAAGGAACGAATCTTTAGATTTGGCAAAGAGGATAATTTCTGGGAGCATGGCTCAGGTCCTTGTGGCCCGTGTTCTGAGATATATTATGACCGTGGCGAGAAGTACGGATGCGGTAAGCCAACCTGTACTGTAGGGTGTGACTGTGACAGATACATGGAGATATGGAACAATGTGTTTACTCAGTTCGATAATGACGGACACGGAAACTATACAGAGTTAGAGAATAAGAATATTGATACAGGTATGGGACTGGAGCGTCTTGCATCTGTTGTTCAGGATGTTGATTCGATTTTTGATGTTGATACCATTGAGGCACTTCGTAATAAAGTATGTGAGTTTGCAGATGTAACATATCACACTGACGAGAAGAAAGATGTATCAATCCGTCTGATCACAGATCATATACGTTCTGCTACATTTATGATATCAGATGGTATTATGCCCTCTAACGAAGGCAGAGGCTATGTGCTACGTCGTCTTATTCGTCGTGCTGCAAGACACGGCAGACTTCTCGGTATAGAAGGGGCATTTCTTGCAAAGCTTTCTGAGACAGTTATAGAAGGTTCTAAGGACGGATATCCGGAACTTGAAGAGAAGAAAGAATTTATCTTCCGCAACCTTTCCATTGAGGAGGAAGCATTTAATAAGACAATTGATCAGGGACTTGCAATACTTTCTGATCTTGAAAAGGATATGGCTGATAAGGGAAGCAAGGTGCTTGATGGAGCAGATGTTTTCAAGCTCTATGATACCTATGGTTTTCCAGTTGATCTGACTAAGGAGATACTTGAAGAAAAAGGCTATTCCATTGACGAGGATGGTTTCAAGGCATGTATGGAGGAACAGCGTACCAAGGCAAGAAATGCAAGAAAGACAACTAATTACATGGGAGCAGATGCAACCGTATATGATGACATTGACCCGACAATTACTACAGAGTTTGTTGGTTACGACAATGACACATATGATTCGAAGATTACGGTTTTGACAACAGATTCCGTTGTAGATGCTATTGTTGCAGGTGATGATGCTACTTTATTTGTTGAAAAGACACCTTTTTATGCTACTATGGGTGGTCAGCAGGGCGATACAGGTGTTATTACAACTGCAGACGGTGAGTTTGTTGTTAAGGATACAATTAAGCTTAAGGGTGGTAAATTCGGACATATCGGAACGGTTACAAAAGGAATGTTCAAGGTAGGAGATACGGTAAACCTTAAGATTGATACGGCAGGACGAGCTGATACATGTAAGAACCACAGTGCGACTCATCTGTTACAGAAAGCCTTAAAGACTGTTCTTGGTAATCATGTAGAGCAGAAAGGTTCACTTGTTACTCCTGACAGACTTCGTTTTGATTTCTCTCATTTCTCACCGATGACACCGGAAGAGATTGCAGAGGTAGAGGCAATCGTGAATGAGAAGATTGCTGAGGGCTTGGATGTCAATATCAAAGAAATGCCTATCGAAGAGGCTAAGAAGACCGGTGCCATGGCCTTATTCGGTGAAAAATACGGGGATGTTGTAAGAGTTGTCAATATGGACGATTATTCAATTGAATTCTGTGGTGGTACTCATGTTAAGAATACAAGCGCCATTACAACATTTAAGATAGTATCTGAGTCCGGTATTGCTTCGGGAGTACGTCGTATAGAGGCACTTACAGGTAAAGCAGTATTCGATTATTATAAAGCATTGGAGGAGAAGGTTAATAAGGCTTCAGAACTTCTGAAGACCGGTCCTGATCAGTTAGTAGACAGAATAAGTCATACATTAGCACAGGTTAAAGAACTTTCTTCAGAAAATGAATCCCTTAAGGCTAAGCTTGCCAATGAATCTTTGGGAGATGTTACTTCTGATATGATTTCTGTTGGCGACTTTAACATCATTGCAACTGCTGTTGAAGGTGTAGACATGAATGGTCTGAGGGACTTGGGAGATCAGTTGAAACAGAAGGTGTCAGAGGGTATGGTTGTTATTGCATCATCTAATGGCGATAAGGTTAATCTTATTGCTATGGCAACAGACGGTGCAGTTAAAGCAGGTGCCCATGCAGGTAATCTGATTAAAGAGATTGCTCCGCTTGTAGGCGGTGGCGGCGGAGGACGTCCGAATATGGCACAGGCCGGTGGAAAGAATCCGGCCGGAATCAATGATGCGGTTGTAAAAGCAAAGGAAATAGCTCAGTCACAATTGAGTTAAAATGAATTATGCAAGAAAAAAGTAATAAACTCTTGACGTATTGGAATTTTATGTTATAATTTCTTATGTGTTTGAAATAACCCAAGGTTGTATGAAAGGGAACACAATATGCAACTGAAGGGAGGTCGGGTGAGAGAATGTCAAATGTTGTAGTAAAAGAGAACGAGACTTTGGACAGCGCTCTTCGCCGTTTCAAGAGAAACTGTGCGAAGGCTGGTATTCAGCAGGAGATTCGTAAGAGAGAGCATTACGAGAAACCAAGCGTTAGACGTAAGAAGAAGTCAGAGGCAGCTCGTAAGAGAAAGTATAATAAATAATTAGATTATATCTGATTATAATGTTTGGCAATATTTTATTGCTGTGACAAGATTTATAGAGAGTCATTGTTGTTAGACAATGGCTCTTTTTTATTATTTTCTTTTATATAAGTACGTTTGCATAATCTGACCAGCATTCACATATATTAGAAGGAAGTAACTAAGGTGGCGTTAATGTGGAAATACCGAAGGATGTCTTATGTGGAGACGTATTGTTGAGGCTTACAGGAAATCATGAGGCTATAATAGAAAATTACAAAGGACTTCATTTATACACATCAGAGGAGGTTGTTATTGCCTGCAAGAAAATGACATTAAGATTATGTGGAGATAATCTTCACGTTCATTATTTTTCGGGTTGTGACATGAAGGTAACCGGAAATATACATACAATAACTTATAGTATGAATGGAGAAATATGCTGTTAAAATTATTACGTTATTTATTTGGATATGTGCGTGTTGAAGTCTATGGTTTTGCACCCGAACGACTTATGAATCTGCTTATAAAGGATGAGGTGGTAATCTGGGATGTCACTGAGACTGAGAACGGATACTGTTTTTACATTGGGCGTAAGAATCTGCTTAATATTAAGCCATATCTCCAAAAAACCAACATGAAATTAAAAGTTAAGTCTCGAATTGGTCTTCCTTATTTCTTTAGAAGAAACAGAAGGAGGGCAACCTTTGGTATAGGCTGTATGATATTCATTGTTCTCATTTATACTCTGTCACTTTTTGTGTGGGAGGTCAAGGTTACCGGTGAAGACCATATTGTTGCAGAGGAAATGATAAAGCATATAGAAAAGAATTATATTCCACTTGGTACACTGAAATCTAATGTTGACTGTTCAACACTTGAGGCATCACTTCGAAAGGATTTTGAGGATATATCATGGATAAGCTGTGAATTAAAGGGTACAGGACTGACAGTACATTTGGAAGAGGGACTCCAACCGGAAACAAAGGAGAAAGAGGATGTTACCGGAGATGTCGTTGCTGTCAAAAATGCAAAAATCACCAGGATGATTACGAGACAGGGAACACCAGTTGCAAAGGTTAATGACAAGGTAAAGAAAGGGGATATCCTGATATCAGGGACCATTTATATATATGACGACAACAATGAGGTTATGGAGACTAATTATATTGCGGCAGACGGAGATGTATATGGGAAGACCTCATATAAATACAGTGATTATGTGGATATTAATTATTATGAAAAGGAATATTCAGAGGAATCTGTTAAACATATAACATTATTTTTCATGGATTATTGTCTGACACCGTATATGCCAAAGGTGTCTTCCGAAAAATACGATACTTATACCCAACTGCATAAATTAAGGCTTTTTCAAAATTTTTATCTTCCTATAGGATATAAAATGATAACAAGGAAACCATATACATTAAAGAGTGCTGTCCGTTCCGAAGATGAGGCAACGGATATGTTAAATGAGAGACTTAATAAAAAAATTAAAGAGTTTCAGGAAAATGGACTGGAAATCATAGAAAATGGTGTTACAATAGAGAAGGTTGATGACCGCATGGAGGCTAAGGGCAAAATAACTATAGTGGAACCAATAGGAAAGCTCAGAAAGAAACAATAATATTTCTTTTGTGATACACGTTAGTCGACATGAGTTAATATATCATGAAAACAGGAGATGAATATGAGTAAGACAGAAAAGAATATAACAATTCCGGCAGATTGCATTGCTAATGTGTTCGGACAGTATGATTGTCATGTGAAGACCATAGAGAAAGCGATGAATGTCACTTTGATAGTGCGAGGAGATGAACTAAAGATTATAGGAGAAAATGATGCTGTCGAAAGAACGATTGATATAATGGATGCATTGGTTACGCTGGCTAAGAGAGGAAATGATATAACCGATCAGAATGTTAATTATATTATCTCACTTTCTGTTACCGAGCAGACAAAGGCTGCCTGCGATTTGGACAAGGATATAATATGTCATACAGTTAACGGAAAACCAATTAAGGCAAAGACTGTCGGACAGAAGAGGTATCTTAATGCAATAGACAAGAATATGATCGTGTTCGGGATTGGTCCGGCCGGTACAGGAAAGACATATCTGGCTATGGCAAAGGCCATAACTGCATTTAAGAATAATGAGGTTAACAGAATTATTCTTACAAGACCGGCAATAGAAGCCGGAGAGAAGCTTGGATTTCTTCCGGGGGATCTTCAGAGCAAGGTAGATCCATATCTTAGACCGCTTTATGATGCATTATATGAAATTATGGGTGCTGACAGCTTTATTAAGAATATGGATAAAGGTCTTATAGAGGTTGCACCTTTAGCATATATGAGAGGTCGGACACTTGATAATGCATTTATCGTCCTCGACGAAGCACAGAATACTACTCCGGCACAGATGAAGATGTTTCTGACAAGAATCGGGTTTGGCTCTAAGGCGATAATAACAGGAGACCTTTCACAAAAGGATATTCCAAAGGATGCAGTAAGCGGACTTGAAGTGGCACTGAAGGTTCTGAAAAATGTTGATGATATAGGAGTATGCAGGATGACCAGTGCGGATGTAGTCAGACACCCTCTTATCCAAAGAATTGTTGAAGCCTACGATCGATATGAAGAAAATCAGAAGAAGGTAATAAACAGGAAGAAAAAATAACAAAATATTGTGCAGACTTGATTTATTAATCTATATAATGTATAATCACAATGTGTTTTGGTTTTTTAATGTTTTATTTCTATTATATTACGGAGTTGCTATGACAGTTTTACTTGAGAACGAGACTGAAATATCTCTTGGAATTGAATATAAGGAGATAGCTGATAAGGTTATCAATGCTGCACTGGATTATGTTCATTGTCCCTATGAGTGTGAGGTTAATATTTTGCTTACTGATAATAACGGAATACATGAAGCTAACAGATCCATGAGGAATATTGACAGTCCTACGGATGTGTTATCATTTCCGGCTGTTGATTTTGATACTCCCGGAGATTTTACTTCTGCAGAAAGCGATATTACATCATATTTCAATGCAGATACAGGAGAGCTTATTCTTGGAGATATAATGATATCACTTGAAAAGGTTCTGGAGCAGGCTGAAAGCTACGGACACAGTATAACAAGAGAGTATGCTTTTTTAATTGCTCACAGTATGCTTCATCTATCAGGTTATGACCATATTGATGATGATGAGAGAATAAAGATGGAGCAGATGCAGGATGAGATACTTAACAATATCGGATATACAAGAGATATATGATGTTCATCTTACATATTGTTAATATATACATAGTATATATTAATTCTAATATATGTATAATTAATTATATATAATAATTACTGTTTCAAATGTTTTATACATTATATTTAAGTGTTGGAGTTATGGCATATCTGTTTTCTAATGTTATAAACAATATGAGTTAAGAACATAAGTATAATAAGTAATTCAACAAAGGAGATAACTTAATGAAAAAGAATACCTTGAAAAGATTTCTTACAGTGTCACTGATGAGTGCGGCAATGCTGTCTTTTACAGCATGCGGAAAGAAGGAGGAACCGGCCACGACAGAAGCAACAACTGAGGCCACGACAGAAGCAACAACCGAGGACCCGCATGCCGGAGAGAATTATAATGAACTTACCGGAGAGTGGTCTAAAGATTACGAACCACATCGACCTGTTGCAGTTATGATTAATAACCTCAAGGAGGCACTCCCGTCTTCAAGTACCAAGCAGGCTGATATTGTTTATGAGTGTATGGTTGAAGGTGGAATTACCCGTATCATGCCTATTTATTCAGAGTATGACAATCTTGAAAAGGTTGGTTCGGTAAGAAGTGCAAGACATTATTATATTAACATTGCCAATGAGTATAATGCTATATATGTTCATTACGGACAGTCTAAACCGGCTAAGAAGCTGCTTGACAAAGGTAAGATTGATAATATCAACGGTATGACATATGATCCCGGATTTTATCGTGATAGTGAAAGAGTTGCACCACATAATGCTTATACTACCGGAGAGCGTATTCTACAGGGTATAACTGATTTGGGATATTCTAAGGATTATTCAGAGACACATAAGAAGGTTCTTTCTTTCAACGAAGAAGATACTGATCTTGCAGACGGTGTGGCTGCCGATGGTACCGTACATGTTAATTTCAGCAGTTATTCTCAGCCGTATTTTATATATAACGCTGATAAGAGATTATATGAGCGTTACGAATATGGTGAACCGCAGATTGATAATCTTGCTGCGGAGGATGACAATATTTTAAGCTTTAAGAATATAATAATTATGCGTTCTTCTTATGAGTGTATCAATCCTAAGAATGATCTTCAGGAATTGACACAGGTTGGTGAAGGCAGCGGATATTATATTACTAACGGAAAGGCAATCAAGATCAATTGGTCTAAGTCCTCTAAGAAGTCTAAGACTAAATATACCACGGAGGACGGGAATGAGTTGTTGCTGAATCCCGGTAAGACATGGGTTTCAATAATTGGCGACAGTGAGAATGCAGGACTTGTTCTTGAGAGTGCATCAGGAGAAACTGTTGATGGAGAATTTACACCTGTGAAAACTCCTGATGATGATAAAACAGAAGAAGCTGTTGCTGAAGAGGCGAGTGAGTCGGCTCAGTAATTGTATAATCTGAAGGAGATATTGAAAGTTGTTTTGATTAATATAAGAGGGCTATATGTTGTAGTCCTCTTATATATATTATATCATTATACGGAGTGTTAAGATATGTCAGATAAAGAATTGTTAGAATTGGCAAAGTCAATGTGCAGTAAAGCTTATGCACCATATTCACATTTTCAGGTTGGAGCAGCACTTGTTACGAAAGATGGTTCTGTATATACGGGCTGCAATATAGAAAATGCATCCTATGGAGCTACAAACTGTGCAGAACGTACAGCAATATTCAAGGCTGTTTCTGAAGGACATCGGCATTTTTCACGTATTGCAGTTGCGGCGGGTGATGGCAGTACTGCATATCCGTGCGGAATATGTCTTCAGGTTATGAATGAATTCATGTCAGATGGAAAAGTTATATTAGAGGATAATGGTAATATTGTTGAATATGAGGTCAGAGAACTTTTGCCTCATGGATTTACATTAGTATAGCGCTTTTGTGATTAACCGGACTAAGAACTTGTCTTTTTCTCGGATAGTATAGGTTAAAAAGCATCGATGTAGCTGATATTTTTAATTGATACAAAAGGCAGATTTTAC
>CAJOLO010000013.1 GCA_905235345.1 uncultured Lachnospiraceae bacterium | reverse complement strand
GAGATAATCCCGATATGCGCACAAGATCTGAAAAACTCTTAGGCTTGGTATCTACTAACATCTGTATAACAAATGCAGTACCAAACTCCGGTATTCCCAATGACCCTGTAGGAACACCGCCTATATCATCAGGTGTTATTCCAAGTATCTCAGGACTGTGAAATAATGACATTACATCCTTGTCATCAAGGGCTATGGTCTTGGCGTCCTTACCTGTAAGGTCTTCAAGACGCCTTATGATCGTAGGATCATCGTGCCCGAGTATATCAAGCTTTAACAGGTTAGCATCAATTGAATGATACTCAAAATGTGTTGTGACAATATCGGTTTTCATATCATTGGCAGGATGCTGTATTGCCGTGAATTCATAGATTTCCCTGTCTCTCGGAACCACAACTATTCCACCGGGATGCTGACCCGTAGTACGCTTAACACCAACACAACCCTGTGCGATTCTTGAAAGCTCACATCTGCGCTTACTCATACCACGTTCTTCATAGTATTTATATACAAGACCTTCTGCGGTCTTTTCCGCTATCGTACCTATAGTTCCGGCACGGAAAGCATGTCCCTTTCCGAAAAGCTCCTCTGTATATGCATGAGCATTCGCCTGATACTCCCCGGAAAAGTTAAGATCGATATCCGGCTCTTTATCACCATAGAAGCCGAGGAATGTCTCAAACGGAATATCATGACCTTCTTTTTTCATCATAGTTCCACACTTGGGACAAGCCATATCCGGCATATCACAACCGGAACTTCCGGAATAACTCTTTACGAGATCTGATTCAAAATCCGTATAATAACACTTCGGACAGATGTAATGAGCAGCCAAAGGATTAACCTCGGTAATTCCCGCCATGGTTGCAACGAAAGATGAACCCACCGATCCTCTTGAACCGACAAGATAGCCGTGATCATTGGAATCCCATACCAGCTTCTGTGCAATGATATACATAACCGCATATCCGTTACCGATAATGGAAGTAAGCTCTTTCTCCAGCCTGCTTGTCACCTGTACAGGAAGCTCAGGACCATATATCTCATGTGCTTTGTCATAACATATACGTCTAAGCTCCTCATCGGAATTCTCGATGACAGGAGGACATTTATCCGGACTTACAGGATATATCTTCTCGATCATATTGGCAATCTTTACCGTATTATCAATAACTACCTCTCTTGCCTTGTCGACTCCCAGATAATCGAATTCCGCCAGCATTTCCTCGGTAGTACGGAAGTAAAGCGGTGCCTGATCATCTGCATCCTTAAAGCCTTTAGAAGCCATTATAACCGCACGGTATAGAGAATCCTCGGGATCAAGAAAATGCACATCACACGTCGCAACAACCGGCATATTGTAAGTCTCTCCAAGCTTAACTATACGTCTGTTCACATTACGGAGATCCTCATCCGTATTGATATCAGGCAGTTTCTCATCTGCTTTCTTAAATGCATTATTCCCGATAGGCTGAATCTCAAGGTAATCATAAAACCTTACGATTCTGTCAATCTCCTCGTTGTCGGCACCACCAATCAAAGCACTGTATAATTCTCCTGCTTCGCAGGCGGAACCTAACAGCAAACCTTCACGATATTCATCGATAAGACTTTTCGGCATTACAGGTCTGTTGTTATAATATGTAATATGTGCTTCCGATATCAGCCTGTTAAGATTAACCCGGCCAATCTCATTTTTAGCAAGAATTATCCCATGATATTTTTTTAGTTTTTTCACTCTGTCAACTGAACTGCCCAATGAATTCAGTTCATCAAGATTAGTTATTTCTCTGTCTTTAAGCATAGTCAGAAAACGAAGAAATATATGTGCTGTAGCTTCAGCATCATCTACCGCTCTGTGATGGTGCTCTAATTTTATACCAAGGTGTTTACATAGGCGATCAAGTGTATATTTACCAAGTTCGGGACAAAGCACGTATCCAAGCGTCATAGTATCAAGTATGGAGTAATCAGTGGAAAGTCCCATATCATCAGCATATTTCTTGATAAAACTCGTATCAAACTGTGCGTTATGGGCAACAACAGAGCTGTCACCGATGAAATCAAGAAACCTCGGAAGTATCACATCTATAGTCGGTGCATCCATTACCATCTCGTCAGTTATGGATGTTAGCTCTGTGATCTTATAAGGTATCGGCTCCTCAGGATTAATAAACTCGGAAAATCTGTCAACTATCTCACCACCAACAATCTTAACAGCACCAATTTCAATAATCTTACATAGCTGTCTGTTAAGTCCTGTTGTCTCAATATCGAACACAACATAGCTGTCATCTAAGGACTGTCCCTTTGAGTTGACAATGAACTCCTTAAGGTCATCAACAAAATAACCTTCGCATCCGTAAATAATCTTAAAAGGATCATCCTTCTTAATACAGTGATTGGCAACAGGAAACGCCTGGGCAACACCATGATCCGTAATCGCAATAGCAGGATGTCCCCAGTCTTTGGCTCTTTTTATGATGGCATCCACGGGAACAACACTGTCATTATCACTATATACCGTATGCATATGAAGTTCTACGCGCTTATTAAGAGCGTTATCCACACGCTTTGTCGTAAAGTCATGAATCTCTTTTATTCCTTCTATTCTTGAGAATTCCAGTTCCCCGGAATATTTATCTACATCAACTGAACCTTTTATGGTATAGAATTTGCCCTTTGCAAAATCACTCTTAAAATCTTTCCACTCGTCCTTTTCCATAAAAAGTTTGCCTGAAATGGAATCTGTAAAATCTGTAATAGAGAAAATAATAATAAGGCTTCCTCGTCTTGTCTCTTTCTCCTCTAGTGCAAATATCCTGCCTTTCACAACGATATCCCTGACAGGTTCCGTAATTTCGGATATGGAAATCAAGTCACCTTCAACATTTCTTCCATATATTACATTCGGATCATAGGAACGGCCGCGCATCTTGCTAAAACTGCTCGAACGCTTGCCATACTCATTACCTTTTCCTCCGGTTGAGGAAATATTATTAACATTATCTGAGCTTTTTGCAGAATTATTACCTGTTGTTTCCTTGGCACTGCCACTTTGACTTTTCGCTGATATATTCTTCCTATTGGCAGAATCATCGGAAGATGCGTTAAGTTCAAGTTCACGGGTTCTGTCTTCCCCCATTTTAAGAATCTGCTCTACCTCAAGCTCTAATGTATGCCGATTAGCTGCTCTTATTGCATCTTTCTGTTCCTCCGTATAATCGAAGCCAACATTAATATCATAATCAAATCGTTCCTTATACACATGCTCAAGATAATTTTTGATATGCATAGAACGCTGTCTTGTCAAAAAGGTATCATCTAAAGTTAAATGTATTACTTCCTCATTTACATACCACTCTGCTTTTTTTACAATATTGTATAATACATTTGACTCATTATAAAGTTCAATCAGCAGGCTCTCCTTATACATTTCTGTAAGCCTGCTGACGTTATACTGTCCCGAAAGCTGATAATGTTCAATTATCTTAACTCTCATACGATTCTGAAAAAGGTAATCCGATAGAGCATCCTCCATCTCATATATCTGGGCCTTCGGTATCAAAATTCTACTATTCATATATAGTTTAAGCAGCCCGCTTGATTTTGATAATACCACATCCTTCACTTCAACTGTGGAAAATATGTTATTCAGATCAGACGGGCACTTAAAATCCGGAAAAACATCAAAAAACATTTTCTCCTGCTGTACCATGAAATTCCTCCTAAACAATCGTAACAATACAATTATAATTTATTCGGTAACGTTATATTAATTCTCCCAATTTCTGAGCTCGTTCTCAAGAACACTTAAAAGCTGTTCCTCCGGTACCTTCTTAACCACCTCACCATGCTTGATAAGAATACCTTCACCATTTCCACCGGCAATTCCGATATCTGCCTCTCTTGCCTCTCCGGGACCATTTACAACACAGCCCATTACGGCAATCTTAATATTAAGATGTTCATAGTCTGCTGCCAAAGTCTCAACCTTATTGGCAAGACCTATAAGATCAATAGAAGTTCTTCCGCATGTAGGACATGAAACAACCTCTATTCCTCCTGTTCTGAGACCTAATGTCTTTAATATAAGCTTAGCCGAAACAACTTCATTAACAGGATCTCCGGTAAGGGAAACACGTATAGTATCGCCAATACCCTGATATAATATAATTCCGAGTCCTGCCGCCGACTTGATATTACCTCGCGTAAGTGTACCGGCTTCTGTAATTCCGACATGAAGCGGATGATCTGTCTGCTGTGCTATAAGCTCATGAGCCTTTACACACATCAGTACATCTGAGGACTTAATACTGATAACAATATCGTCAAAATCCTGCTCTTCAAGCATCCTGACTTTATCCATGGCACTCTCAACAATGCCTTCGGCAGTTACTCCGCCATATTTTTCTATAAGATTCCTCTCTAACGAACCACTGTTGACTCCGACTCTTATAGGGACATGATATTTTTTGGCCGTATCTACAACCTTTTTTATATTATCAACTCCACCTATATTACCAGGATTAATACGAATCTTGTCCGCGCCATGCTCCATAGCTTTTATGGCAAGTCTGTAATCAAAATGAATATCTGCCACTATAGGAATATGTATCTTTTCTTTAATCTTGGAAAATGCCTCCGCAGCCTCATTATTATTGGCCGTCGATCTTATGATATCACAACCCGCCTTTTCAAGCTGTAATATCTGATTAACCGTTGCCTCAACATCCTCTGTCTTTGTATTGGTCATCGACTGAATAAGTATAGGATTGCCTCCGCCGATAATTCTATTGCCAATCTTTACAACCTTAGTATGTTCTCTCATATAGTATATCTCCAATTCTCAATGAATAATATTTATTCAAGGATTACAAATACATCTCTATATTAACATTATATAATACAATAAGAAATAAATTATTATTTAATAACTAATTTAAAAATATCCTGGAACATTACCACAATCATCAATCCGATTAGCAACATAAATCCAACAGTATTGATAAAAGCTTCTTTTTGCGTGGAAAGTTTCTTCCTGAATATACCTTCTATTATATACAAAAATGCTCTGCCGCCGTCAAGTGCGGGAATAGGCAGAAGATTCATCACACCCAGATTGGCACTTATCAATATACAAAAGTTAATCATGTTAAGAATGACATTGATAACAGCAAGAGATTTATCTTCTCCAGCACTTTCTTTTGCTTCATTAATAGTATCATTAATCATTGAAACAATGCCCACTGGTCCTGATACATTCTCAATTCCCAACTTACCTGTAATGAGGTATTTTAAGCTAAGATATACCGTCTTAACCTGATAACGCATCTCCAGTCCGCTATATTTGATTACATTCCATGCATTCTTACGTTCCCTTGAGCCACCTCTTATACCCATAAGATATGAACCGGTTTCTTCGCTCATAACCGGTGTAAATGTAAAATCAATGGTTTCACCATTTCTGTTAACCTCAAGTGTTATATCTGATCCATTCTGGTTAAGCTGACTATATATAAGAACTTCACGATAATTATATATCCTGCTGCCATTATATCGTGTGATAACATCACCCTTCATAACACCTGCTTCTTTCGCAGGACTTCCATCAGCAAAATCTTCGACTACCGGCTTATCATAACCACATAGTCCAATAAGTACCAGTGATAGGATAAATGCAAGAATAAAATTAAAAACAGGGCCTGCAAGAACAACAGCAAGTCTCTGCCATACTGTCTTCCGGCTAAAGGAATGTTCGTCATCAACATCCTCATCCTCTCCGAGCATCATGCAAAATCCACCCATTGGTATAAGACGCAATGAATATTTCGTACCATTTTTATCAAACGAAAAAAGAAGCGGTCCCATTCCAATTGCAAACTCAATGACCTCTATACCGTTTTTCTTTGCAAGCAGAAAATGCCCCAGCTCATGAAAAAATATAATAAAACCAAATACAAGAAGACCAATACAAACATTTATAATTGTACTGAAATTAAATCCATGTCCGTTATTCGACAAAGTTCCTGCTGAAATAAAAGTTGCATATAGCGTATCCACGCTAAATAATCTGTTACAAAATGAAGAATAAATTAAATTCACCGGTTCCACCTGCTCTCAATAATATCATAAACCCATTTTTCGGTTTCAAGTATCTGTTCCACTGACGGATCAGAAATATTAGTATGTTCATTCATACAATAATCTATCATCTCATATATTTCCAAAAATTGTATCTCTTTATTCAGAAATTTTGCCACAGCACACTCATTGGCTGCATTAAACACTGTAGGCATACTTCCTCCGCATTCAATGGCCTTATATGCATATCTAAGTCCTAAGAAAGTATCAGGATCAGGTTTTGAGAATGTTATCTCTGTAAGTGTGGAAAAATCAAGTCTCTTGCCTTCTAAATATACTCTTTTAGGATAATATAATGCATATTGAATAGGAAGTCTCATATCCGGAGTTCCTAACTGTGCCATTACCGCCCCATCATCAAATTCTACCATTGAATGAATAATACTCTGGGGCTGAACCACAACTTCAATCTGAGAAGGATCAACATCAAAAAGCCATTTTGCTTCAATAACCTCAAGTCCTTTATTGACCATAGTTGAAGAATCTATTGTGATCTTACGCCCCATAGACCAATTTGGATGTTTTAACGCCATCTCCAATGTAACTTCAGCAAGTTCTTCTCTTGTCTTTCCTCTGAACGGTCCTCCCGACGCAGTCAAAAGAATCTTATTAATATGGTTCTCACGTTCGCCGTTAAGACATTGAAAAATCGCAGAATGCTCACTGTCCACCGGAAGAATAGATATTCCCTTCTCCTTTGCTAATGGCATAATAATATGCCCTGCCGTAACAAGAGTTTCCTTATTGGCAAGACCAATATCCTTTCCCGCATTGATTGCAGCAATTGTAGGAGTAATTCCAATCATGCCTACAACTGCTGTAATAAGTATATCTGACGAATCAATAACCGCTACTTCAATAAGTCCATCCATTCCCGATACAATTCTGCACGAAGGAACAACATCCGCAACTGCAATTTCTAATTCCTTTGCTTTATTCTCATCCCATACAGCACATATTTCAGGGTGAAATTCTCTTATCTGCTCTTCTAAAAGTCTTATATTGCTACCGGCAGATATAGCCACAAGCTTAAAATCATCCGGATTAGCTTTGAGAACCTCTATTGTCTGCGTACCTATAGAACCGGTAGAACCTAATATAGCAACATTTTTCATAATGAATACACTCTTTCTGTTAAATAATACTTTAATTTTATTGAATATATGAAATCATATTCACAAGCCAGTAAATAATAGGTCCAATATAGATAACACTGTCAAACCTGTCAATGATTCCACCATGTCCCGGAATCAGATGGCTATAATCCTTAATATCATGGTTTCTCTTAATTGCCGAAGCGGCTAAATCGCCGATAACCGAGGTCATAGCTGCCACAGCTGATACAACACCACCCCATAAAGCCGATGTGAAAGGAAGCATATTAATAAATGCCATTGCATAGAAAAAACCAATGAGAAATGCACCGACAATTCCACCTGCAAAGCCCTCGACACTCTTGTTAGGACTGACCTTTGGTGACATCTTATGCTTGCCTATTGCTCTTCCCACAAGATATGCACATACGTCATTACCCCAGCTTGCAATAAGAAGATAAAACGCCAGATATATACCAAATTCCATATTGCGAATCAGCAGTATAAATGACATCATTACCGTTACATATATAAATGAAAAAAATACCTTTGCAACATCATAGTCCTTATACTTAGGAAAATGAAATACATATATGGCAAGCAATATCATAAGCATAAGTATTGAGGTTGAAAACAAAAGATTCTCTTTACCTAAGTATATCAATACATAATATAAAACCGTAAAAATATAATTGACATAAGCAAACGACGATTTCTCCATGGAATATATTCTAAGATATTCCCATATACCAATAATCGAAACTACAGTAAGAATAGCGGTGGTAACTATGCCACCCGAAAGCAATGCTATCAAAGTTATCAAAGCGACAAAAAATCCACCAATTATACGTTCCTTCATTATAATTTAAAATATGCCTTGACGGCTCTCCCTTCTATTTATTATATTCATCTTCACAATTAATGAGTCAAACACCACCAAAGCGACGTTCTCTTCCGTTGTAATATCGTATTGCAGTAAGCAGATCCTCCTTGCAAAAATCAGGCCAAAGAACATCCGTAAAATAGAATTCAGTGTATGCCAATTGCCATGGAAGAAAGTTAGACAAGCGCTCCTCACCACTTGTTCTTATAAGAAGGTCAGGATCAGGCAAACCTGCTGTATCCAGCCTGCTGCTAATGAGTTCCTCGGTAATGTCATCCGGAAAGATAATTCCATCCTGAACATCCTTAGCTATATCCTTAACCGCACGTCTTATCTCATCACGACCACCATAATTAATAGCAATAGTAAATTTAAGTCCGGTGGCATTCTTTGTAGCTTCCTCTAATTCATTAATCTTTTTAACAAGCTTATTGTCCAGTCCTGATTTATCGCCTATTACACGAACCTTCATATTATTCTTTGTTGAACGTTCAATACAGTCAATAAGATATTTTGCAAGAAGCTTCATAAGGGCGTCTACCTCATCTTTTGACCGTTTCCAATTCTCAGTCGAAAAAGCATAGACAGTAATATATTCTATACCCATATTATAGCCATCTTCAATAATCTGTTCGACAGTCTTAGAGCCCTGAACGTGACCATAATTTCTCGGCATATTTCTTTTCTTTGCCCATCTGCCATTGCCATCTAATATGATAGCAACGTGCTGCGGTACTTCCAGGTGTTCATCACGAATAGTCTGTAATATCTTCTCCACGATACCCTCCGTAAATATTATATTGTAGAATAACAGAATATGACTTTATCTTATATAATATTATAAGATATACCTCAATATAATTCTAAAATATATGATTTTATGTTACTGTTATTCGCAATCACTATTCATAGAAAATAGTAATGGTTTTATACTGTGAGTATTTCCTTTGATTTATTCTCAACAATATTATCAATCTTTTCTACATATTTATCTGTAAGCTTCTGTACCTTTTCAACATTCTCTTTTTCTTCATCTTCGGATATCTCACTGGCCTTAAGCTTTTTCTTTAAGAAATCATTGGCATCACGACGTACATTACGAACAGCGACCTTCGCATTCTCACCTTTCTTCTTGATATCCTTTACAAGTTCTTTTCGTCTCTCTTCAGTAAGCTCAGGAAAATTAAGAATAACAGACTTACCATCATTGTTAGGTGTAAGGCCAAGATCCGATGTGAGAATAGCCTTTTCAATTTCTTTAAGTAATGAAGGCTCCCAAGGTGTGATAAGGATAGTTCTTGCTTCAGGAACACTTACATTACCAACCTGCTGTAACGGAGTTGGTACTCCGTAATATTCTACTTTTATCTTATTCAGAATATTAGGATTTGCCCGACCGGCACGGATATTGGCAAATTCATTCTCTAAACTTTCAATTGATTTCTGCATCTTTTCTTCAAATTCATTCAACATGTTCTATTCCTCCTATTAATAAACCCTTAATAATTATTTACATACGCTTTATTCTCTTATAATATTTAGTTAAATTGCAGCATTATGCTTCAATATATGTTCCGTTGGATTTTCCTGTCATAGCATTCAATATACCATCTTTTTCATTTAATCCGAAAAGCATCATCGGCATGTGATTCTCCATGGCAAGTACAGCAGAAGCAAGATCAATAACCCCCAGTTGTTTATCAACTATCTCCTTCATATGCATTGTATCATACTTCTTTGCATCAGGATTGGTTTTAGGATCGCTGTCATACACACCATCTATCGC
The DNA here is from genome assembly GCA_905235345.1 of uncultured Lachnospiraceae bacterium. GTDB lineage: Bacteria > Bacillota > Clostridia > Lachnospirales > Lachnospiraceae > CAG-590. The sequence goes on along the minus strand of CAJOLO010000013.1, from coordinate 5,641 downwards.
TTTTCCGGCTAAGATAATATCCGCCTCAATCTCAATAGCCATAAGAACGGTTGACATATCTGTTGAAAAGTATGGATGACCTGTACCACCCGCAAAAAATACTACTTCAGAATTGTTAAGGGCAGATATAGCGGCATCTTTTGAGAATAATTCCGTCACATTACCGCAATTAAACGGTGTCATAATCCTTGTCTTAAGTCCGACACTTCGGAACATTTCCGATGCATATATACAGTTCATTACCGTAGCAAGCATACCAATCTGATCTGCCTTAACTCTATCCATATTCTCAGAAGTTCTACCTCTCCAGAAATTGCCTCCACCAATGACAACAGCAACCTGTTTACCTAAATCTACTGCTTCTTTGACTTGTCTTGCGGCTTCTAAAACAGTAGCCTCATCAAAACCATGATGCTTATCTCCTGCGAGTGCTTCACCACTGAGTTTCAATAAAATTCTATCAATGTTCAATTAATTGTCCTCCAATCTATTGTTTGTATTGATAATTGATCATTATAATAAATAAGGTTTATAAGATATTGATTTATGCAAAAAAGCTCTTAACGTCAATATCAGAATAACTCTGTGAACAGAAACCTTCAATCACTGCACCGTTATTGATCTGAACAGAACGTGACTTAATATTACCCATAATAACTGCAGTCGAATCTACAATAACTGGTCCCTTAACATCTATATCACCATTAATGGCTCCGGCAATAACTGCTGATTCTCCCTCTATTTTACCGATGATCATTGAACCGACACCAACCTTGACGCTGCCGTATGATTTAACATCACCTTCTATATGTGCACCATTGGCATATAATTCGCCTGCAGTAATATTACCGTTAACAGAACCTCCGACAACTATCTTACCTTTACAAGAAACATTGCCTTCAACATTACCGATCACATCTATTGAGCCATCCGTCTCAAGATCACCCTTAATCTTGGTACCTTTTGTGATATAGGTCGTTTCTGTATCCGCTTCCGAAACACTGTAATTCTTTTCAGAAACAGTAGTTTTATCTGCTGCCTTTGATGTCATATTGTCAGTGGTCTTTTCAGATTGATCATCTTCTACTGAATTAATTGAAATAACATCTTTTTCAGCCAACTCATCGTCCTCCTTAAGATTATTATCACCATTTGACAGTTCTTTTAATGATGTTTCATCAACATGTGTTTCTTTTATTGCATCCGTATCTTTTTCATATGTTTCTGCAATATTTTCATCAACCGATGCGTCTTCAGATATATTATCATCAAATGAATCCCTTACATCATGAGGTGATTCCTGCTCATCTGTTATGGCTTCGTCACTGACTTTAACCTCATTGCTTTCATCGATACTATCTTTATCTAACTCTATATTATTCTTATCGCTTTCATCTTCTTCAGATTCATTATTAATATCCGAATTACTGTTATCTTCAATCTGCTGTTCCGTATCTTTGTCTCCTGATTGACTAATCTCCGAAGCAGAATCTTCAACCGGTTCAGATAATTCATCTTTAAAATATTCCGCTATACTTTCAACATCCGATAGATCGTTCTTTGATGGTAAGATTTCTTCATTCTTATCCGGCAAAGCTTCGGCATTTTCATCAGATAACAAAGTATCATTATCTTCAGCTTTAATATCATCAATAACCGCCGCCGTAAGTTCTTCATTTTCAACAGATGTTCTTTCAATCTCAGGCTCATTAGGTTCTACGGAGGCTCCCTCAAAATCTCCGTCAGCAATATTATTTAGTAAACTATCTATCGATTCATCATCGGCTTCCTTTGTCTGATCCTCAGACTTATCAGACTGTTTTGCAGACAACTGGTTTAAAAGATCATCGACCGTCATATCCATAGTATTAACTTCAAGATCATCATCTAAAAGTAAATCTTTAGAACCTTCGTCGGTATATAATTCATTATCGAGGAGATCATCGATATGATCAAGCATATCCTCCGGTGCAATATCATCAATATCATTTAAATTCAAATCGGGTAAATCTATATCTTCCTTTTTTCTCTTTGAAAGAGCATTAACACTCTTTTTTTTCTTCGAAGGAGTATAATCATCTTCAAATACTTCATTACCATCAGGCAACAATTCATTCATAGCCTGGGTGATGTCTGATTTAAAATCCTTAAAAAAGCTCATACATTGTATCCTCCATATATCTATATCTGTCTTTCATAAACGCAATAATTATCAAAAGACAATAAATGATTCATCCGTTTTTCCAAATTAAGCACTTTATACACAAGAATAAAATTAAGAATTAACGAAACAAACAATAATAAAAAAACACTTAATATAATAAATCGTTTAATATTATTGATGCGTTTTCTTCTTTTCAACGACATTATTGCTGACAATTCTTCTTCAGTCATATCCGATTCATCAATATCCTGTTTGACTTGTAACTCCTTATCTGTTGATAAAGCCTGCATTATTATATCCTTTCGTTCTTTTACTGATTCATATTCGCATGAATGCAAGCGTACATCAAAGTCGCTTATCTATTATATCACATATTAAATAAAAGTAAAATAAAAAAATCGAGCAGGATACCCCACCCGATTCTTCTATTCGTATCATAAAACAATAATTAAGCTTCTAAAATTAAGCCTCAATAATCTCTTTCTTATTGTAGCTTCCACAATTCTTGCAAACTCTGTGAGGAACCATTAATTCACCACACTTAGAACACTTAACTAAAGTTGGAGCTGTCATCTTCCAGTTAGCTCTTCTCTTATCTCTTCTTCCTTTTGAAGATTTGTTCTTAGGACATATTGACATTATTCACACCTCCTTATGTATCTAATTGCTTGAAGATATCACTAAAAACTGCCATTCTTGGATCCGGAACCGTCTGATCACAGTCACATGTAATCTTATTCAGATTAGCTCCGCACACTTTACAAATCCCTTTACAATCCTCTTTACAGAGAACAGTCATAGGGAGAACAGTGAATAACTCATCCATAATGAGCTTGTCTATATCCAAATTACAGTCTTCAATATAACTTATTTCATCTGTTTCAGAAGTATCATCAATATAAGCTTCTCCTGTTGAAACATTGATCCTCCTGTTAACGGAAATTGTATAATCTGTTTCCACGTCCGAAAGACATCGGCTGCACGAACGAATAGTATGTACAATAGTATCTGCTTCTATCTCTACAATGTCTTTCGCCACACATTCAATTATTAATGTAAATGGCTGTTTGCCGGAAATAGAAATGCTTTCACCCAAATACTCAACATTCATGTCAGATATAGAAACTGATTTCTCTGTCTTGTTTCCTACCGAGGATATAACATCATATAAGTTTACATTCATTGATATTCTCCTAAACTCACACGTTGAACATTATACATATTTTAAAAAACTTTGTCAACAACCTTTTTAATAAAATAGTAAAACCCAATTGTATTAATACGTAATAAAGTATAAATCTCACATAAATAACATCAAAATACCAATCAAATCAAAGCCAGTGTTTCTCTTGCGATTGCAAGCTCCTCATTAGTTGGAATAACATATACTTTTACCTTAGAGTCTTTTGTAGAGATCATAATCTCTTCTCCTCTTTTCTCATTAGCCTCTTTATCAAGAGATATACCAAGATATTCAAGATATCCGATTATCATTCTTCTCATTGCCGTATTGTTCTCTCCGATTCCGGCAGTAAATGCGATAGCATCCACTCCATTCATTGCAGCTACATAAGAACCTATATACTGTGCAACACGATAAGCAAACATCTCTAAAGCAATCGTTGCTCTCTTGTTGCCTGCCTCACTTGCCGAATGCAGATCTCTGAAATCACTTGAGACACCTGATATTCCTTCTACACCTGATTTCTTATTGAGGATATTGATAACCTCATCCAGAGAAACATTAAGCTTGTCTGCAAGGTATTGAACAACGGCAGGATCGATACTTCCGCTTCTTGTCCCCATGATCAAACCGTCAAGCGGTGTAAATCCCATACTGGTATCAACAGATTTACCATCCTTTACAGCAGTTATAGAGGAACCATTACCAAGATGACATATTATAACTTTAGATTCGGAATTCTCTTTGCCAATCAATTCAATAAGTCTTTTAGACACAAAACTGTGCGATGTTCCGTGAAATCCGTACTTTCTTACTTTATAATTCTCATAATACCCGTATGGAAGGCCATACATATATGCCTTTTCAGGCATCGACTGATGAAAAGCCGTATCAAATACCGCTACCATAGGGACATCCGGCATTAATGCTTTACATGCAGATATTCCGATTAGATTAGCAGGATTGTGAAGCGGAGCAAGATCATTACATTCCTCAATCGCTTTGATCACAGCATCCGTAATCACAACAGAACTTGCGAATTTCTCACCACCGTGAACAACACGATGTCCAACAGCTCCAATCTCAGAAAGATCATTAATAACTCCATGCTCCGAATCTGTCAAAGCATCAAGCACCAGAGAAACAGCCGTCTTATGATCGGGCATAGCTGTTTCAGACACATATGTTTCCTTTCCTACAGGATTATGTGTAAGTCTTCCGTCTATACCGATTCTCTCACAGAGTCCTTTTGCGATAACCTCCTCAGTATCAGAATTGATAAGCTGATACTTTAAAGATGAACTTCCACAGTTAACAACAAATACATTCATAAAATCATATCCTCCTATTATTGTTTCTTGTTATATTATTATTGCTTATGTTTTTTACTATTTCTCCCAATATAGTTCAATCACCGAACCATCTTTAATTGTTTCTAAATGTCCCGCATTCTTTCCGTCAACCTTTTCGATAAGTTTTGTTCCTCTGACATTTTTTAAGTCAAAATCATATTTATCAAAAATATCAATAAACACATATTCCGATTTTCCTGTCAGGATTATCGGTTTATTATTAACCATGACATGAATATCATGAGGTTCTTTTTTTATTACATCCTCTTCCTGCCTGTATTCATCATCACTCTTCTTTTTCTTTTTAGTTTTCTTTGATTTAATCTTTTTGTCCGAATCGACTTGGTAATCGGACGAATCATTCATTTCGTGATTATTTCCGGAAGAAATTAAAACATCTTTACTTCCATCAGATTCTTCAACAACATTAATGTTCATATCCTGCTGAGTCTTTTTATCATTGTTTAAATCATTGTCAGAGGTTGAAATAACATTGGAATCGGACGATTCTTCAATATCAGATTCTTCACTGTTGTCATCTTCATACTCTTCTTCCGAGACGAATTTCTCAGCCTTATAGATATCTTCCCGATCAATCCATGCCACAGTAAAGTTCTCATATATCTTAGTGTCGGCATTGGCTCTTGCACCATTGACAAACACCTCATGCGGAGTCTCAATATCCATAAATTGCATAAGCTGTGCCAGAGTGTAATAACCGAGAATATCAATATTATCACCATTATTAAGTTCATACGAACTTGATTCAAGTTTTCCGTTGACAGACGCATATTTAGGACATGCTATTTCCATATCATTTACAATGAAATTAATTGATGATGAAAGATCAACAACATCGGAAAGTAAAGCTGATGCATTCTTTCCTTTCGTTGAGACGGAGATTTCAATCCTGTCGCCTGCCTGAATCAAATGATTCATGCC
>CAJOLO010000012.1 GCA_905235345.1 uncultured Lachnospiraceae bacterium | reverse complement strand
CCAACGAAAGAACTTCATCTATCATCTTTCTCTTTAACGCATCCGGAGGATCTGCATCTATCGGATAAGCATCCTTTAAATTAAGCTCCTTTCCATCCAGAGGACGACCCAAACCGTCAAGTGCCCGGCCAAGAAGTTCCTCTCCAACCTGTACTTTCAATGGTTCCTTGGTATTTTCAACCGTAGCACCGGGACCAATCCCCTCTACACTGTCAAAGGGCATAAGTAAAACCCGGTTATCACGAAAGCCGACCACCTCCGCCATAACCTCATGTTTACCGTTAACCGACTGAATCCTGCATAGATCATTAAGCTTACAGGACGGCCCTATGGACTCAAGTGTAAGTCCTACTATCTTCGCAACCTTTCCCAGTTCTTTAACATAAGAATTATTCAATAGTGAAAAATATTCATCAAAGTTAATACCCAGTGCCCCGCTGTTCAATATCCCACCAACTCCAAAATAATAAATATATCAATCGCTTAAATATTCGAAATCCACGTATAAGAATTATTCTTACACATTATAAATATTCTATCAAAATAAACTGTACCTTTATCCGTATGTAAAATCATTCAACCTTAAGCAATTTAAGTGCTTTTATAAGGTTATCAAGCTGTGTGTCAAGACCTACATCAACAACACCATTGTCAGTTTCAATTATACATTGCAATTTTGAAAGCTTAGAATCCTCAAAAATCTCCAGATCGATACCGGGATTAAGAGCACCATAAATTTCATCCTTATGTTCAGATATATCTGAATAATCATCAGGTGAAACCTTAATCACAAAATGCCGGCTGTTATCAAGGTCATGCATCGCATTATTGATCATATACATAAGAACCCCTTCGACACCTTCAATCGATACCCCAACCATCTTTATAAGCCAGTCTGTCATACAATTGGTTGTCTGATTGATCAAATCTTCCTCTCTTTGACGCATTTCTTCTTCAAAGGAAGCTCGCATACTTTCAAGTTCTTTATTCTTTTCCTCATATTCTTTAAAAGCAGTTCCGGATCCCTCATCATAACCTGCCTGATATCCATCCTTCCTGGCCTGCTCCTTTATCGACTGTGCTTCGTCATATGCCGCTCCACGCATCTTTTCAGCTTCATCATATGCACTGTTTACAATCTCTTCTGCCTCTTTCTTCGCAGAACTGATTATATCTTCCGCTGAAGCCAAACCCGTTCCATCGTCTTCTACGGTTGCAGACAATTCGGAAGAATCCATTGTGAGTCTTGAACCTGCATCAGTAAGTTCCAGTCCCTCTAACTCAGCTTCATCAAGCATTGCCTCTGCAATAGCCTCCTCAACCGACGTCTCCGTGGAAAACGACTCCTCTTTTCCTCTGATAACCTTGTTATCATTAGCATCTATTTTAAGCACATCATCATCCGAAAATAAAACAAATCCCGATTTAATAAGATTAGACAATTATGTCGTCACCTCCACCACGAGAAATAACGATTTCTCCTGCATCCTCTAATCTACGTATAATATTAACAATCTTCTGCTGGGCATCCTCTACATCCTTCAATCGTACAGGACCCATATATTCCATATCCTCTTTAATCATAGCAGCAAGACGAGATGAAAGATTGGTAAATATAACATTTTGAACGTCTTCATTTGCATTCTTAAGAGCAATTGCAAGATCATTATTTTCAACATCTCTAAGTACAGTCTGAATAGCACGATTGTCAAGCATAAGAATATCCTCAAATACGAACATCTTACGACGGATTTCATCAGCAAGTTCAGGCTCTTCGATTTCCAAGCTCTCCATTATATGCTTTTCTGTGCTGCGGTCTACAGTATTCAGTATAGACACAATCGCATCAACACCACCGACAATTGTGTAATCCTGATTAACAAGAGATGACAGTTTCTTCTCCAATACTTTCTCCACTTCCTTAATCACATCCGGACTGGTTCTATCCATCAATGCAATACGCTTTGCAACATCCGCCTGTTTTTCCAATGGCAGTGAACTCACAACCGCTGCCGCCTGACTTGATGGAAGATATGCCAGAATAAGAGCAATAGTCTGAGGATGTTCGTCCTGAATAAAATTAAGTAACTGTGAAGGGTCTGCCTTTCTGACAAATTCAAATGGCCGCACCTGCAACGATGCCGTAAGACGTCCTATAACATCTTTAGCCTTGTCTTCTCCGAGAGCCTTGTCAAGAAGCTCCTTGGCATATCCAATACCGCCTTCTGCAATATATTGCTGGGCAAGGCAGATTTCATAAAACTCCTCAAGAACCGCTTCCTTCAAATCCGGAGGGACGTTTCTGGTATTAGCAATTTCCAATGTAAGAGTCTCTATCTCATCTTCTTTTAAATGTTTAAATACATTCGCAGATTTTTCCGGACCCAGCGAAATCAAAAGTATCGCTGCTTTCTGTACCCCGGAAAGTTCTTCATCATAAGCCAATTATAATTCCTCCCAATCACACCGATAGATATCATTAAAGACTCGCTCAATCTCTAAATCATAAGCAGATTACGCAAAGCGAATACTTCAATCCCACTCATCATTAAGCCAGTTTCTAAGAAGCAACGCAACCTCCTCAGGATTCTGATCAACAAAATGTTCTATCTGTTGTCTCGTTGCAGATTTATCAGAAAATTCAATATCCTCCAAGCTCTGATTTTCCTTGGTTGTTGCAAGCAACTGCTCCACGGACAATTCAGGTTCAAGCTCCGTAACCTCAACAGGTTTCATTCCTCTAAATACCACAAACACAAGCAATACAACAATCAAAACTGCAAGTACAAACTGCAGATAATTGGCAATCGTCTGTGCAGCCGATGTCTCCTGCGGATAGAAAAGAGGAACCTCATAAGCCTGTACTGTAATTCTGTCACCACTGATTCCGGAAGCATTCTGAATGAGCGAAAGAGTACCTTCGTCAATCTCAATAAGCTTTCTCTCATCATTTTCAGACTGAAAAGCTTCAAAATTCGTACCTTTAAGTTCTCCCGCCTTCTTCATCTTAGCTTCGTCATAAATCACATATTTACTAAGTACAACCGCCAAAGACGAATTAGCCGTATTAACATTGCCAACCGCTTTCTTAGTTGTAGTCGTTGTTACACTATCGTTATATTCTTCCCTTATAACATTAGCATTACTGTTGCCGAGATTGTTATTCAATATCTCATAATCATTGACTGCATCGTCATTAGAATCTGTACCCGGAATACCCGTTGCACCTTCCTGATTCTCGGCAGTATAGTAATAATAACTAGTCTTAGGACCTGTATCTTCCTCAGCATCATCAGTATAATGATGTATATCCTCAATCTGTTGCTCATCAAGATTAATATCCAGATTAGCAGTCACCTCAGCATCATTATACACACCGGAATTAACCATAAGACTTCTTATCCTGTCCTCAAGACTGTCAGTAACCTGTGCTTTAATCTTAAGAACCATAGAAGAAGTTCCTGCCGCACTACCCGAACCACCTTCCGCTCCAAATAAAAGTGCCCCCGTCTGATCAATAATACGAATATTATCTGTAGTACTGTTTCCGAGAGAAGTTGATACATAATTGGCTATACCATCAATACTGCTCTCTTCGAACTTATCAGTAGTTATGATCAAAACACTGGCTGATGCCTCTTTCTCCTTTGAAAGAAGTGAATTGGTAGAATCCGGTATTGTGATCTGAACAGTGGCCTGCTTCACTCCTTCAATAAGCTCTAACTCCTGTGCAATATTTCTCTGTTTAACAATCTTTTGTTTCAACTGCCTCTCACTGTCAGTGGTAGACATACTGTTATCAAATAACAACTCCCAATCATCACTCTTATTGGTAGCAATATTATTCTCTCCAAGTGCAAGTCTGGCCTTTGACTCCTGTTTTTCATTGACCATAAATCTTTTACCATCACCGGAAACAGTTATATCTATACCGGCTTCATCAAGTACAGTCTTAGCCTCCGCAGCATCCGCAGTATTGTCAAAGGTAACAAGTTCTACATACTTCGCACGATTAAGCATAAATACAAGTGCAACCAATGTAAATATTACCGCTGCCGATATACAAACAATCAGTGTCTTTTGCTTACTGGTAAAACGATTCCAAAATTCTACTATCCTTGTCTGTATAGCCTTTAATCTATCTAACATAATGTATTACCCTCTCTAGTATTAATCAACAGAATATATAAAAGCTACATTAAGTAAAACAACCTGCCTATGTTTATATCTGCATCTGCATCAATTCTTTAAAAGCCTCAAGCGCTTTATTAGTCACTCGTGTAGTATACTGTAACGAAATATCAGCTTTTTGCTGTGCAATAGCAAGATCATGTGTACTTGTCGAATAACCAAGTGCAAAATTCATCTCTGATTCCTCGGCAGCTTTCTGATATTCATCAGCCTCTTTGTACATTTGTATAGCTGAATTAAGAAGATTATCAAAGGCATTGCCGTTATCAGTATTGATCTTAGATACCCCCAAACCGGTATATAATTCATTAATCGCATTATTGTTTTGTATCGCCGTAACCGCCATAACATTTCACTCCTTGTGTAAATATCATACCAAAATGTCATAATACATAATTAACCTTACGGTAAATTATTACTGAAACAATTCCAACCCTTTCATTGCTATTGACTTAGAAGCATTAAAAGCTGTAGCGTTAGCCTCATAGGATCTGCTCGAATCAATAAGATTAGTCATCTCTGTTACTGTATTGACATTGGGCATATGCACATATCCGTTCTCATCAGCATCCGGATGCTCAGGATTGTATGCCATTGGTCCTTCCGTTGAATCTTCTATAATAGCAGATATCTTAACACCCTTTGCATGATATGTCTCTAACTTATTACATAATACATGATCAAAAGAGGCATTGGAATTCTCCTGAAAAACAACAGTTTGACGCTTATAAACTTCACCATTCTCATCTCTTGTTGTATTAACGTTGGCTATATTCTGTGAAATAATATCCATTCTTGTACGTTGTGCCGTCATTCCCGACGCCGAAACATCCATCGCATTAAAAATTCCGCTCATACATAATACCTCCCTTTCTTAATAATAAAAACAGTATCTATTCAGCCACGTCTCATTGATACGCGAGATGCTGACTTAACAGTTGCTAAAAATAATTCAAATTACAGCAAGCATTAACCTATATATCTTTTTATAAACATCAATTACCCGAAAGAACCGTCTTATAACGTGAAAACTCTTTTCCAATCTGGGAAACCAATGTATCATATCTAATCTGATTCTCTGCGAGATAAGCATTCTCAGTATCAATATCAACATTGTTACCATCAAGTCTATAAGACAAAACAGAATGATCTGTATATATCATACCTCCGAAATCAGATAAATGAGTATTGATATCAGCAACTCTCTCATCCAAAGGTTCACTGCCTATAAGTGCCTGTTCCAGATATCTTTCGAATGTTACATCTTTTCTTTTATAATTAGGAGTATCAACATTAGCTATATTATTAGATATTATCTCATTCCTTGAGTTAGCGGCATCCGCTGCTTTGTCCAATACATTAATATAATTGTATATGTTGGTATTAATCATAACTATCTCCTCCTATTCTTATAAATGAATGATTCGTTTACCTTAATTACCAAAACTATGCAATATCTCCATTCACAAAGCAAAGGACTTATGAGCGAACTCACAAATCCTTTTGCAAACTTCGATATCCGTTCTAATTATGTAATTTAAGAACCTCATCATATACAAATTCGTTAAGAATCTTTATATTGGTTCCTTTCATACCTGATGATCTTGTCTCAATAACTCCCGCACTCTCAAACTTTCTAAGAGCATTAACAATCACAGAACGTGTTATCCCTACACTGTCTGCAATTCTGGAAGTAACCAGAATTCCACACATAAGATTGGAGTCTTCATCTATAAATGCGGTCTTATTAAGTTCACTGAACACATGATAAATTGCTTCCTGTTCAGATGCAGAAAGAGTATTGATTGCAGAACGAACAACAGTAAGCTTTCTGTGTTCCTCTGCCATCTCTTCATTCTCACTGCGCATTATCTCAAGCCCTACAACAGTAGTTGCATATTCACTTAATATAATATCATCAATTGTATAAGGCTTATCCTCCTTGTATAAAAAGAGTGTTCCAAGCCGCTCTCCGGCAATATCAATAGGTGAAATTATCGCCTGATATTCATCTAAATTATCCAATTCAAAGCCAAGTGTAGCAAGATTAACATTCTCCTTGGTAGATAAAACGCCAAGTAATCTCTCGTTAAGGACAGAATCTATAAAATCTCCGACTCTGTGAACAATCATATCTGTAATCTCGCTTATATCGGAACGATTATTGATTCCCAACACCTTGCCCTTCTTGCTGATCACAAGTATATCTGATTCCAATATCTCGCTAAGCACCTTACAGATGTCATTAAAAACAACCTTCTGCGTACTATTATTATGCAATAATTTATTAATCTTACGTGTTTTATCTAACAGTTCTACGCTCATACAATATAACTCCACAAAGCCCTAAATATTATCACAAAGTTTTATCGAACAAAATTTATAAATACATCCGAAAAAACCTGCATCAATAAATGTAAAATAATTATACCAATTAAATCTTTTATAATTCTACCACAAATATAATATAATAACAACAATTTTCTGACAAAACGGTAATCATTGCCAGTAATGTTATTATTATTGAGATTTATTTCTTTTTATCACATACATATCCACAAGTCTCACTACTGCAGACCAGCTTATTTCCTTTTTCAAGCATAATACTTCCGCACTTCTCACATCTTACGGAAGAAGGCTTCTGCCATGACATAAAATCACACTCCGGATTGTCTATACAACCATAATATTTCCTTCCCTTTTTGGTTTTCTTTAACACAATATCCTTACCGCACTTAGGACATTCCACACCAATCTTCTCAAAATAAGGCATCGTATATCTGCATTCAGGAAAACCGGGGCAGGCAAAAAACTTTCCATATGGTCCGTATTTAATCACAAGATTTCTGCCACATTCAGGACAGAGTTCTTCGGTAACCTCATCCTCAATCTTGATATTCTCAAGTTCCTCATTAGCTGCTTTCACCGCCTCATCCAGGTCCGGATAGAAATTACGGATTACCGTCTTCCATCCAATAGTACCTTCCTCGATATTATCCAGCAATGATTCCATATTCGCAGTAAACTCCGTATCAACAATAACGGTAAATGCCTTCTTCATTATCTGATTAACAGCTTCACCCAACTCTGTTACATAGAGATTCTTCTTCTCTTTTACAACATAATGCCTTGCAAGTATTGTCGAAATAGTAGGAGCATATGTACTTGGGCGTCCGATTCCAAGCTCTTCTAACTGTTTTACAAGCGAACCCTCTGTATAGTGCGATACGGGTTGAGTAAAATGCTGCTGTTCATCAAAGCTTTCAACTGTAATAACCGAATCCTTATCAATATTCTTAAATACATTCTTATTCTCGTCGTTCTCATCCTCAATAGCATATACAGCCATAAATCCTTCAAAGGACAATTTAGTTGATACAGCTCCGAATTCATATCCGTTCGATTCAAGCTTCAGTGTATCGCTTTCATAAACGGCATCCGACATACGACTGGCAAGAAAACGATTATATATGATCTGATAAAGTCTGAATTGATCTCTTGAAAGCTGTTCCTTAAGAACTACCGGCGACAAAGACACATCTGTTGGTCTTATCGCTTCGTGAGCATCCTGTATCTTTTTTCCCTGTACAGCCTTAGAATTACCTGTGCCTACAAAATCATCACCAAACTTGCCTTTAATATACTGCTTTGCAGATGCATCTGCCTCATCCGAAATTCTCACCGAATCGGTTCTTAAATAGGTTATAAGACCTATAGTCCCCCTTCCCTTAATATCAACTCCTTCATAGAGCTGTTGTGCAATCCTCATAGTCTTACCTGTAGCAAAATTAAGCTTTTTGGCAGCTTCCTGCTGCAAAGTTGATGTAGTAAAAGGAAGTGGTGCTTTCTTAATTCTCTTACCGTTCTTAATGTCCTTTATCTTTAAATTCCTGCCTTTCAAATCATCAAGAACCTTATCCATCTCTTGTTTTGTAGAAATCTCTGCTTTTTTTGTTCCTCCATTGCCATCAGGCATCTTTGAAAGCTTTGCAGAAAATGATTTCTTACTGCCATCAGGAGTCACTATGGCATTCAATGTCCAATATTCTTCAGGAATAAAATTATTAATCTCTTCCTCTCTGTCACATATTAAACGAAGAGCAACCGACTGAACTCTGCCCGCACTTAAACCTCTCTTTATCTTAGCCCATAAAAGAGGACTTATCTCATATCCGACTAATCTGTCCAAAGTTCGTCTTGCCTGTTGGGCATCTACTAAATTCATATCAATATCTCTTGCCTGCTTTATAGAGTTCTTAACGGCATTCTTGGTAATCTCATTAAAAGTAATTCGCTTATATTTCTTACCTTCAAGATTAAGTGCCTTAGATAAATGCCACGATATAGCCTCTCCTTCACGGTCAGGGTCAGTAGCAAGATATACCATATCCGCTTTCTTAACCTCCTTGCGAAGCATTGCCAAAAGCTCTCCCTTACCTCTGATAGTAATATACTTGGGTTCAAAATCATTTTCCACATCTATTCCCAACTGTGACTTGGGTAAATCTCTCACATGTCCGTTAGATGCAATAACCTTATAATTACTTCCGAGAAATTTTTGTATTGTTTTTGCTTTTGCCGGCGACTCAACAATAACAAGATTTTTAGCCATAACACTGAACCCCTTCCAAAATCATTATTCTTATATATCCTACGTTAAATCTGTAATAAACAAACGACCACCCACTGATACATACAGATCACTTACCTCTTAACAATCTGTACATTTGAAGCGGAAGTAATCTTCCATCTGATATAATCATAAACGTACAGAATAAAAATTACGTGTGGGTTCAAACACAATACCCATAATTTCCATCCTGTTTAAATACATACACACCTCTCCAGGTGCAAGCATCACCTCTGCAATTATATCATCAATAAATTTCGGTTCAACACTCAAAACACTATACACCATTTTTTCTGTAGGTGCAAGTAAGTTTTTTACATCATCAATATTAAATATCCGATTTTCCATGTCTGATTTTTCTCCGTCACTAAAACCCATCTCTCCCAAAATTTCCAATATATCAGACACATCCGTCACTAAATGAGCTCCCATTTTGATTAAATTATTACATCCCTTACTGTTCTCATCCAATATTCTTCCCGGCAATGCGAATATTTCTTTTCCCTGTTCCAACCCCTGATCAACGGTTATAAATGTACCGCTTTTCTCCTTAGCTTCAACCACCAGTATTCCATCGGCCATACCCGAAATAATTCTGTTACGATGCGGAAAAAGACCCGGAACAGGCCGGATTCCCATATTACTTTCAGAGATTATTCCGCCTGATTTCTCCATTTCGATAAATAGATCATAATTCTCCTGAGGATACACCACATCAATCCCGCCTCCCAATACTCCAAGTGTATACCCGCCTGCTTCAACAGCACCGCGATGTCCCATTCCGTCAATGCCTCTGGCAAGCCCGCTTATTATTGTAATTCCGTTTCTTGCCAGTTCCCTGCCAAAGCACCTTGCCATCTCTCTGCCGTAATGAGTACTGTTTCTTGAACCAATTATTGCAATACCGGGTTTATCACTATCAGGCATTGTCCCTTTTAAGTACAAACCATAAGGAGCGTCCGGAATATTTCTTAGTTTTTCCGGATAAAGACTGCTTTCTCTATGTATAAATGTAATACCATTCTCATTAAGTCTTTCATAGCTATATATGATATTATCAACATTTTTAGAATTAACATAGTCAGACAAAGTAATATTATATCTTCTGCCGGATGATATCAAACTCATAACTATATCATCATCCTCGTTATAAACATTATCCGGAGTTTCATATTCCTCCAATAATTTTGATATCGTCAATCTGCCTATTCCAAATAAATTACATAGCCAGTACCAGTAATGATCTCTTGTCAAATCCCTTCACCCCCCTGATAAAAATCATTCATCCTGTAAGATAACGCCTCAAATATATGTTCTTCGCAGACTCTTTCGGAATTATCCAAATCAGCAATGGTTCTTGACACTTTTAAAATCTTGTTGATTCCTCTTGCTGTAAGTTTATGTTTTTCAAATATTTCTTTTATAAGCTTCTGTTCCTTATTCTCCAGCATACACAGCTCATTAATTTCTCCCGCCGGAATCTGTGAATTGAAATTAACATTATACTTAGAAAGTCTTGCATTCTGAAGTCCCTGTGCTTTCTCAATCCTTTTCTTCATGTCAGCAGATGTATCGGATACCGTACTGTTATATAAATCCTTATACTCAACTCTCCTTACCTGCAGACACATATCCATTCTGTCAAGCATTGGCTGGGACAACCTTCTTATATATCTGTCAATCTGCGGTTTTGTACAGTGGCATCTGCTCCTGTCCGGAAAATAACCGCACGGGCAGGGATTCATTGCTGCCACAAGCATGAAATCAGAAGGAAAAGTATAGCTTCCGTGCATTCGTGAAATAGTGACTTTACCATCCTCTATCGGTTGTCTTAGCATCTCTAAAGTAGTCTTCTGAAATTCAAGCATCTCATCCAAAAACATAACTCCATGATGAGCCAGACTGATTTCCCCGGGCTTCGGAACCGTTCCTCCGCCTATAAGCGACTGGGCAGTTATGGAATGATGCGGTGTTCTGAAAGGACGGTTTCTTATAAGTCCGCTTTCCGACTCAAGCATTCCCTTTGCACTGTATATCTTGGTAATCTCAACACTCTCATCATAGGTAAGTGCCGGCATGATGGTCGGTATCCTTTTTGCAATCATCGATTTACCCGCTCCGGGCGGACCGATAAACAAAAGATTATGCATTCCCGCCACTGCAATCTCAGTTGCTCTCTTCATACTTTCCTGACCTCGAACTTCGGAGAAATCAATATCATATATATCATCAGATACATTGTCTAAACCTGTATGTACCTCTTCATCTATACATGTGTTTCCGAGTAAATGTTCTACTACCTCTTTAAGATTCTTTGCACCATAAACGGATATATCCGGAATGATAGCAGCTTCTTTTCTGTTATTGTAAGGAAGTATAACCTTATCAATCCCCTGTTTCCTTGCATAGTCTACAATTGAAAGAATCCCTCTTACACCTTTAAGTTCGCCATTCAATGACAACTCACCGATAAAAAGAGTATTATCAACATATTCTTCAGGTATGAACCCATAAGCCGCAAGAAGTGCAATACTAATAGGAAGGTCGAACGCAGAGCCCTCCTTCCTTATATCCGCCGGCGATAAGTTAATTGTTACTTTCTTTGGGGGAAATTGATATCCCGAATTCTTAAGTGCCGTCCTTACGCGGTCACTCGCCTCTCTGACCTCTGAGGCAAGAAAGCCCACCATATTAAACGTAGGTAGACCTTCACTTACATCGGCTTCCACCACAATGAGTCTGCCATCAACTCCATGCAGTGTGCCGCTTAGAACTTTGTTAAACATGGAACCTCCTAACCGGTTGCCGTCATTCGTTCCATCTCCAACAATAACAAGAATAATAAACCCATATCATTGTATTTCAAAAATATGCTATTGTCAATAAGTATCCTTTATGAAAATAAGCTTAAAATAAGAACAAATGTAATACATCAAAAAAACCGCCCTACAGGCGGTTTTTTTGATATCTAATTCAGAAGTTTTTTCAGTTCATCCATAAAGATATTAACGTCCTTGAATTCTCTGTAAACAGAAGCAAACCTTACATATGCTACCTGATCAAGAGTTTTAAGTTCATCCATTACAATCTCACCGATAATATTGCTGTCAACCTCTTTCTGCTCAAGATTGAAAATCTTAGTCTCTATGCGGTCAATACATTTTTCAATATCCTCAACAGATATCGGACGCTTATGACATGACTTAAATACTCCGGATTCAATCTTGGAACGGTCATATGCCTCTCTTATCTTATCTTTCTTGATAACGATAAGCGGGATCGTCTCAACCTTTTCATAGGTGGTAAAACGTTTCCCACAGTCGTCACATTCCCTTCTTCTACGAATAGAGCTGTTATCATCAGCAGGTCTTGAATCAATTACTCTGGTGTTATCCTCACCACAAAATGGGCATTTCATATGTATTTCCTCCTGTTTAGCATTGCAAATTAATTACTTTACGATAGTATTAATTAAGTCTGCGGGCATTACAATGCATTTATTAATATCCGCATATTGATTTCATATACGATGCTTTTATATGAGTATAGCATCTATATGCTATACAATACATAATGTCATATCAGCATTCCTCATCATGCATAACCGCTTTCTCCGGACAGATATCCACAAGCATTATATCCGGCCCGATTCTCACCACATCGCAAAATCTTATATAATATCTGACGCATTTCCCAAAGCCCGAGAAAAATCCTGTTGCAGCCGGTACAATAAACCCACATATCTGACCGCTT
Source organism: uncultured Lachnospiraceae bacterium (assembly GCA_905235345.1). Lineage (GTDB taxonomy): Bacteria > Bacillota > Clostridia > Lachnospirales > Lachnospiraceae > CAG-590. The sequence continues at coordinate 4,433 of CAJOLO010000012.1, read as the reverse complement.
TCAGGATCGAAATCAATATCTGCGACACACCCAATCCGCATACAATCCTTGCAGTTAATAACCTCTTTCTGTTTCAAGTCAACAAATCTCATAAATGCTCCAAAGCGTCCTCAACCACAATATATGCCAAGTTCAAAACAAAAAGAAGTTTAATTTGTGATTAACATAATGTATTTACATTTTTATTATATATCATTAATAAAAAAAAATCCATATATAATTGTAAATATTCAAAAAAACTATTCGGAATGATACTTGCTGTTTATACTCCGAATAGTTTTTATAATATTTCAATTATATTATATATGTATTAATCATATATAATTTTGACCGGGCATTTATCCTTGCAGACTCCGCACTTAACACATTTATCCTGATTGATGTGTGCAAGATTATTCTCAACAGTTATTGCTCCTTCAGGGCAATTCTTTGCACACAGACCACATCCGATACAACCTGCCTGACAAACCTTCTTGACCTCAATGCCCTTATCCTTAGAGCTGCAGCTTACCTTATAGGAATTATCTGCCGGAATTATCTCAATAAGATGCATAGGACATTCCAGGACACATTTACCGCAGGATTTACATTTATCCTTATCTACAATCGCAATACCATCTATAATATCTATCGCATCAAACGGACATGCTCTCTTGCAGTTACCAAAGCCGATACATCCATATGTGCATGCCTTGGCTCCGCCACCGGGATTATTGGTAGCAAACCTGCAATCACGAGGGCCTACATAATCGTACTGTTCCTTTGCCTTATCGCATGTTCCCGCACACTTGACAAAGGCAGTTGTCTTAACAGTATCACCGGCGGATACTCCCATAATTTTCCCGATAGCTGCCGCAACCGGCTCGCCACCTACCGGACAGGTATTAACCTGTGCTTCTCCCTTCGCAATAGCTGAAGCCAAACCATCGCATCCGGGGTATCCGCATCCGCCACAGTTATTTCCGGGAAGACAATCTCTTACTTTCACTTCCTTTTCATCCACTTCTACCGCAAATTTCTCACCGGCAATTCCAAGCAGTATTCCAATAATAACACCGGTACCACCTACAATTCCCATCGCAATTAAAATTGATGTAACCATAACGATACCTCCTATTTGATCAAACCTGAAAACCCGAAAAATGCCATTGCCATAAGTCCTGCGGTAAGAAGCACGATTGGTGTTCCTTTGAAAGATTCTGGAATATCATTATATTCAATCTTTTCACGTATACCTGCCATAATTACAATGGCAACAGTAAATCCGACAGCAGTACCGAATCCGTTAACTACCGATGCAACAAATCCATAGGATTTCTGCACATTTAAAAGTGCCACTCCCAACACAGCACAGTTAGTAGTTATAAGTGGAAGATATACGCCCAATGCCTTATATAGCGATGGCACCATTTTCTTAAGAAACATCTCCACAAACTGAACCAACGCTGCAATTACGAGTATGAAAACTATCGTCTGAAGATATGTAATATCCAGCTTTTCCAATACAAATGTGTAAATAAGATTGGTTATAGCCGATGCAATCGTTATGACGAATATAACCGCACCGCCCATGCCTGCAGCAGTCTCAACCTTCTTAGATACACCGATAAACGGACATAGCCCTAAAAACTGACTTAAAACGACATTGTTGACCAGTGCTGCTCCGACAGCAATCAAAAATAATTCCATCCGCTACACCTCCCCATCATTCTTCTCTTTTTTCTTATTCACTGCTTCGATATTCGCTGCTATGTTATTCGACGCTTTGTTATTCTCTGCCCCGTTATTAGTTTCCTTTGAATTCTTATTATCTGAATCTTTTGCACTTTTATTTGCAGCAAGTTGCACAGACATTTTCTTATCCGGTTTTTCTTTCGTACCCATAACACTCTCTATGGTAAATGCCTTACCGCCGCAAAGAGTATTGGTACATGATGCACATCCGTCCTCTCTCTCGCACACAGATATTGCTTTACCTTCCCGCTTTGCCTTTGTAAGTCTAACTTTATTCTGTAATGCAATCAGGAATGCCAACACGAAAAATGCTCCGGGTGCCAGAATAAGTATTGAAACCGGCTGATAACTCTCAGGCATAATATGTACACCGAATATAGAGCCGTTACCAAAAAGCTCTCTGAATATTCCTATAGATGTAAGACCTACCGTAAATCCAAGCCCCATTCCTATTCCATCAAACATTGAAAGCCATACATTGTTCTTGGAAGCATAGCTCTCAGCACGTCCGAGAATTATACAGTTAACAACAATAAGCGGAATATATATTCCGAGACTGTCATAAAGCGACGGAACAAAACCTTCTAATAAAAACTGTACTATCGTTACAAACGAAGCTACAATAACAATATACGCAGGTATTCTGACCTTATCGGGAATAACCTTTCTAAGTGCTGATATCATCATATTGGAAAGCACAAGTATTACCGTTGTAGTAAGTCCCATTCCTATTCCGTTAAGTGCCGATGTGGTAACAGCCATTGTCGGACACATTCCAAGCATCTGTACAAAGGTGGGATTCTCAGTGACAATTCCGCATTTCAAACGTTCCGTTGCTCCGTTCATCATCCCACCTCCTTATTAACTTCATTTATTAATGTATTGATAAAATATAGTCCTGCATTTACTCCTCCGGTAACTGCATTGGTTGTAATGGTGGCTCCGGATATTGCATCAATCTCATCATCCTTCATCGCACCATTCTTAGTATAAATAAATCGGGAAATTCTCTTATCCTTAAACTGGTCCTTGAACTTATCCTCAGTGGCCTTCATACCAAGTCCCGCAGTCTCTCCGATAGACAGAAAAGATATTCCGTTAAGTGTACCGTCAAGCTTTACACCCATCGCAAACTGAATATCCCCGCCATAACCCTCATGATCGGTAACAGTCAATACATATCCAATAATATTACCGTTCGTATCTTTAACAGACATTACCTCATCAATATCCGCATCGTATCCCTGAGCTTTTATATCATCGGAAGTTCCATCCGGCACAATGCTCTCTTCAAAAGAAACCGCATCCGCAAATACCGTCTTATACGCCTCTTCCTTGGCTCTTTGCTTCTCTTTGGCAATCGGCTCTCTGGTAACCTCATACACAAGTCCTAAAAGAACACCGGCAATAACAGTTATAAGTGTAAGGGATAAGGTATTCTTAATGCTTTCTCGACTCATGTATTATCGCCTCCTCTTTGTAATAATCCGTATAAAAATATCTTCTGACAAATGAATATTCTCTCATCATTTCTTAGCACCATCCTTTCCGAAGGATTTCGGTATTGTTATTCGTTCTATAAGCGGAACCACCAGATTAGATATGATAATCGCATAGGAAACACCCTCTGCCGAACCACCAAACACTCTGAATAAAAATGTAAGAAATCCAAGCAATATTCCATATATGATTTTACCGTTAGGGGTTATCGGTGAAGTAACATAGTCGGTTGCCATAAAAAATGCACCAAGCATCAGTCCTCCACCTGACAGATGTGCAAACAGATAAGACCAGTCGAACCCTCTTCCGCTTGCAAGAGCATATATCATTATAAATACCGCAAATGTCCCCAGATAGAACACCGGAATTCTATAATTAATAACTCCTAAAAAGATCAGAAAAAGCCCTCCGATTATAAGTGCAAATGCACATGTCTCGCCAATAGTTCCCGGAATTGTTCCCAAAAACATTGAAAGAGTATCCACCGATTCCCCACTTTTTAACTCCGCAAGCGGCGTTGCCGTTGTCACGGCATCATATGAAAAGCTTGTCATTATTCCGGTAAATGATATCAAAAGGAAACATCTTGCACCGAGTGCAGGATTCATAAAATTCTGTCCAAGACCTCCAAAAAGCTGTTTCACGATTATTATCGCAAAAAAGCTTCCAATAACAGGAATCCATAACGGTACATCCGGCGGCAGATTCATGGCAAGTAAAAGTCCCGTAAGTGCCGCCGACAAATCCTTAACTGTAATCCTGACACCTATAAGCTTCTGAAAAAGTGCCTCAAATATAACACAGCTTGCTATCGTTATTATGTATATGAGAAGTGCTCTTATCCCAAAATTATATACACCGAATATCGCCGCCGGACAAAGAGCAATTATAACTTTACCCATTATGTTGGTCGTAGTCTCCTTATCCCTGATATGCGGTGATGAAGAAATCTTCATGTTAATCTCAGCTTGTTCCATCTATGGCACCTCCTATCTCTTTCTGTTTGCAAGCACCTGTTTTCTTGTGCTTGATATCATTTGTGTCAGATGCCTTTTAGCAGGGCACACATAAGAACAGCATCCGCACTCACAACATTCCATGCCATCTGCAGCAAGGAAGCCATCAATATCTCCGTGTTCTGCCATATCTGCTAATCTGTTAGGCATCACTCTTCCCGGACATACCTCAACACATCTTCC
>CAJOLO010000011.1 GCA_905235345.1 uncultured Lachnospiraceae bacterium | reverse complement strand
ATTTCCACATTTACATATCTGTAATGGTACCGGATCATATCCACCCTTTGAAAAAGGATTACACCTAAGTATTCTCCATGTTCCAAGTAATAAACCTATTATAACACCATGCATTTCAATTGCCTCTGCCGCATAGCTTGAACATGTCGGATAATACTTACAGGTTGGATAACTCTTCAAACCTGACAGATACTTCTGATAAAACCTTATTATATTTATGAAGAATTTTCTAACTGTCATATCATTAAAATCCTCATAACTTATCTGATAAATTACTGTTTTGTTGAGTTTGATGCATTGTTACCGGAATTAATTGAGGAATCCTCATTTAGAACTATGTGATGCAGTTTAGCCAAATGTAGAAATGCACTCTCTATATCCCAGTAGTTATGACCTTTAGAATTAACCCTGGCGACTACCACAATATCAAAGCCTGCTTGAAGCTCATCCATATGCAGTCTGTACGCTTCCCTAATCAACCTGGTGATTCGATGACGGACAATTGAATTACCCACCTTCTTACTAACAGATATCCCAAGTCTGTTACTCTCCAGGCCATTGTCTGTTATATACATAACAAGGTATTTATTAGCGTAGGATTTACCTTGTTTATATACATTTCCAAATTCTAAACTGTTTTTCAAAGAAATAAATTGTTTCATTATTATAAAACTTTCTATATTATAGTAAATATCATTAATTTAATCAATTATAAAAGTAAATTAATTAACTGAATGACCTTAATATAATAATATTTTATTGACAGATAATCAATATAATATGCTTTATTTTTTTATGGAAAAATAGGTCACATAACTGTGACCTAATAAGATACCCTATTATACGAATAATTCTTCTATTATATTACTCACAATATTAAGAATTAAGCAGAGAGTTTCTTTCTTCCCTTAGCACGTCTGTTAGCCAATACCTTTCTTCCGTTAGCTGTGCTCATTCTCTTTCTGAAACCATGAACCTTAGATCTCTGTCTCTTCTTAGGCTGAAATGTCATCTTCATATCCGAATACACCTCCTTTTCAATAGTAGTGTAATTATTATAATAAAGAATATTTATACACCACAAAAACACATTTGCCATTATATTAAAAAAGCCTTTATAAGTCAAGCAATTCTTTTATTTTTTATATTGTTTTTTTATCAAACACAAAATATTGTGGTTATATTTTTTTATATCCACAACTATAAAAAATAAAAATTTGTCCTTATATTTGTTTACATAATTTTATCCACAAAATGTGGATAACTTGTGGATAACTTATTGATTTATAAAAAGTTTACCAACATTTATTTAGATATTTCTTAATTTTTGATGTTGATTTTACTTATCCACATCCCTATTATATTTTATCAGAATATTATATCTTCGTTATAAAGTTATGTAACTGTCAGGTGCTGTTATAACTGTGTTTTCTGCTTGAAATAATCCAGTTTTTAGTGTAATATAAATATGTATGCGTTTAACTATATTTTATTAATTGATAATGTTATAACAGATAATATTTTTTATATCCTATATATGTTAGAAAGGATTTTTACGGAATGTCTGATGGAATTAGAGAAACACTGGAACAACAATGGGATAATATACTTAATCTTTTAGAGGTTGAATATGATGTATCCCACATGATGATCAATACATGGATTCGTGCTCTTTCTATTAAAGAGGTTAATGATAATAATATCGTTCTCTCAATGGATTCTAAACTCGGAAGACGAGGCATTGACTTTATAGAGAAGAAAATGTACGACATTTATCTTCAATCAGCAATTGAAGCCACTCTCAACAAACCCTTTGAATTAATATTCTGTGTTGATGGAGAAGATACTGCTTCAATAAATCAATCTTATACCAATGAATTTGATGCTCATGTACAGATGGAACTTGAGAAAAGTAACTTAAATCCAAAATATACATTTGAAACCTTCGTAATAGGTGATAACAACAGACACGCACATGCTGCTTGTGTTGCTGTAGCCGAAGAACCATCAGCTGCATATAATCCTCTTTTCTTATATGGAGGTGCAGGACTCGGAAAGACTCATCTTATGCAGGCTATAGCACATCATATTATAACCAATAATCCCAATATGAAGGTTTTATATGTTACAAGTGAGACCTTTACCAATGAAGTTATCGAATCCATCAAGAAGAATAAATCCGAAGAACTCAGAGCAAAATACAGAAATCTTGATGTTCTTCTTATAGATGATATACAGTTTGTAATAGGTAAGGATTCTACACAGACAGAATTTTTTAATACATTTAATGACTTATATAATGCTTCAAAACAGATAATTATTTCCTCAGACAAGCCTCCGAAAGAGATAGAAACATTAGAGGAAAGAATGAGAACAAGACTTGAATGGGGAGTTCCTGTCGATATTCATGCTCCTGATTATGAGACGCGTATGGCAATACTTAAACGTAAAGCTGAGATGGATCGTGTTAATATTCCTGACGATATTCTGGATTATATAGCACAAAATGTTGTATCTAACATCCGGGAGCTGGAAGGTGCATTCAATAAGATCAGTGTTTATAACAGACTTGAAGGAGCTAAAGAAGAACTTACAGTTCAAAAAGCCGAGGAGATATTAAGAGATATTATATCCACCAACTCTATTAAAGAAATCACTCCCGATCTTATCATTAATGTTGTATCCGATTATACTAACATTTCTTATGATGACATAGTTTCATCTAAGAGAAGTAAAGAGATTGCAACAGCCAGACAGATTGCTATGTACCTTTGCAGAGAATATCTTGATCGTTTTTCTTTAAAACAGATTGGAGACGCTGTAGGTGGAAAGGATCACACAACAGTAATAAGCGGTATTGAAAAGATAAAGAAACTTATTGAGACTGATTCTAACATCAGAATAACTATTGAAGAGATTGAAAAAAAATTAAGTAAATAATATTTTAATTATCAACATTTTAATAACATGATAACATAAATACTTAATTTATTTTGTGGATAAACTGTTACTTATATGTTAGTTATTAATATTTAATGTTAAGACATATTATCATGCTTATAAATCATGTCAATCCTAATAACATCTTTTTAACAGGTTACAATCTATTTATTTACATAATTGATAACATCAATTTTATAAATAATATAAGGGTTTAGAGTATTTTTTAACATATCCACACCCCCTACTACTACTACTACTGAATAATAATAATAAATATTAATATGAAATCGCCACATCACTCATCTTAAATATGTTGATGTGGATAATAACAACAATTAATATATTTATTTAAATATAATCTTATAATACATATTAACAATCAATTAAGACATTGTAACATATAGGAAAGGAGCAACTAAAGTGAAAATCAGCTGTAACAAAACATCTTTAATGAATGGTATTAATATTGTATCAAAAGCAGTTTCTGCCAAAAGTACAATGACTAATGTTCAGTGTATATTAATAGAGGCAAGTTTAAGCGATATAAGATTGATTGCCAACGATATTGAAATTGGAATAGAAACAATTATAGAAGGAAGAATAATCGAGGCAGGAAAGATTGCGATTGATGCTAAATTCTTCAGCGATATTGTAAGAAGACTTCCTGACAGTGAGATAACTATTGAAACTAATGTCAATAATCAGGCTATTATACATTGTGAAAGAAATGAAACCAATATTCCGGGTACATCAGGTGATGATTTTAATTATCTTCCGGATGTTGCAAAAGATAAATCTATTACTATTTCACAGTTTACATTAAAGGATGTAATACAGAAGACAATCTTTTCCATATCAGATCAGGAGAATACAAAGATAATGACAGGAGAGCTTTTCGAAGTTAATGGTGATGAGCTTCGTGTAATATCTTTGGATGGACATAGAATTTCAATTCGTAAAGTTAAACTTAAGGAAAGTTATGAACCTATGAAGGTCATTGTTCCGGGTAAGACATTGAGTGAGATGACTAAGATATTGAATGGTGGTATTGAAGACGAGGTAACAATCTATATAACAGATAAACATATATTATTTGAGTTTGATCAAACAAAGGTCGTTTCAAGAATTCTCGAGGGTGAGTTTTACAAGATTGATCAGATGCTTACCAACGATTATGAGACAAAATTCACTATCAATAAGAGTGATTTTGTAAGCAGTATTGACAGAGCATCACTGTTTATAAAGGAATCCGATAAGAAACCTATCATTCTTAATATTGAAAATTCAAGTATGTATATGAAGATTGATTCTACTCTTGGATCCATGAATGAAGAGTTGGAAATCAATAAAGAAGGAAAAGATATTAGGATAGGTTTTAATCCTAAATTCCTTATGGATGCACTTCGTGCAATTGATGATGAGAATGTTGATATATATATGATCAATCAAAAATCACCTTGTTATATAAGGGATGTTGAAGAAAATTATATATATCTTATTCTGCCTGTAAGTATTGTAGCTTAAATTTAAAAACGTAATAAGTTATCATTTTATAAGAATTAGAATAAATAATAGGCGGATTATGATTATGGAAGAATTTAGAATAAGAGATAAGGATGAATTCATTAATTTAAGTCAGCTCCTTAAAGCTCTTAATCTTGTTGAGTCAGGCGCTATGGCAAAGGAAATCATAGACGAAGGACTTGTAAAGGTTGACGGAGAGGTTGAATTCAGATACAGAAGAAAACTCTATAACGGAATGATAGTAGAGTTTAATGATAATAAGATTAAGGTTGTTAAGTAATTCTTGATCACATTTTGAAAAAAACGCAAGAGGTGTTTTTTAATATTACTTAATATGTGAAATTATATGTTATATAAGGGAATTAAGGCATGTTAATTAATTCATTGGAGCTGTCAACATATAGAAATTATGATAACTTAGATATTACTTTTGATCCGGGAATTACCATACTATATGGCGATAATGCCCAGGGAAAAACTAATATATTAGAGGCTGTATATATTGCCGGAACCACGAAATCACATAGAGGAAGCAAAGATAAAGATATAATTAAATTTAATGAGGACGAGTCTCATATAAGACTATACATTACCAAAAATGATGTAGGACATAAAATAGATGTTCATCTTAGAAGAAATAAGAATAAGTATATAGCAATTGATGGACAGAGTATAAAAAAGAGTGGAGAATTATTAGGGCTCATTAATATGATATTCTTTTCACCGGAGGATCTTTCAATAATAAAAAACGGACCTGCCGGAAGAAGAAGATTTATTAATCTTGAACTTTGCCAGCTTAATAAGATGTATTTTTATAATTATGTAAATTACAATAAGGCTCTTGAACAGAGAAATACACTTCTTAAGCAGATTTCATTTAATAACCGATTAAAAGATACATTAGACTTGTGGGATACATATCTTGTTCAATACGGAACAGAGGTTATTAAGGAGAGACAGCATTTTATTGAGCAGTTAAATGATATAGTTAAAGGCATTCATAATCATCTGACAGGTGGAAAGGAACTAATAGAGATAAGTTATGAAAATAATGTGTCTATAGAAGATTATGAAAATACTCTTCGTAAAAAGAGAGATATTGATTTAAAATATCAATCTACACAGACAGGACCTCACAGAGATGATATATGCTTTTATGTTAATGATATAGATGTAAGAACTTATGGATCTCAGGGACAGCAGAGAACAGCAGCGCTTTCTTTGAAACTGGCAGAAATAGAATTGGTAAAATCTTTAATTCACGATACCCCGGTACTTCTGTTAGACGATGTTATGAGTGAGTTGGATTCTAACAGAAGAAATTATCTGCTTGACAGTATTAAGGATATTCAGACTATTGTTACCTGTACCGGTTATGACGATTTTATTAAATCAAGACTGACGATAGATAAGATATATGAGGTAGTTAAGGGTAACGTTAAAGAGATGAAGATTTGATTAATCGGGAATATCTTTGTTAAATAAAAACAACATCATAACGAAGTAAAGATGTGAAACTATATAGGAGGAAAAAAATGAGTGATAAAGTAGAGCAGGAATATGGTGCTAATCAGATTCAGATTCTTGAAGGTCTGGAGGCGGTTCGTAAAAGACCCGGTATGTATATAGGTACGACTTCGGAAAAAGGTTTACACCACCTGGTATATGAGATTGTTGATAATGCTGTTGATGAAGCACTTGCTGGATATTGTACGGAGATCAATGTTATAATTAATCAGGACGGTTCAGTTACGGTAATTGATAATGGGCGAGGTATTCCGACAGGTATTCAGGAAAAAGCAGGAATTCCTGCGGTAGATGTTGTATTTACCATGTTACATGCCGGAGGAAAATTCGGTGGTGGAGGATATAAGGTTGCCGGTGGACTTCATGGTGTTGGAGCATCTGTTGTTAATGCACTTTCCGAATGGTTAGAGGTTGAGATATATCGTGACGGTAAGATACACAGACAACGTTATGAAAAAGGTAAAATAATACATCCTTTAGAGATTGTAGGAAATACCAAAAAGCGTGGAACTATGGTAACATTTATGCCGGATGATACCATATTCGAGACTTTGAACTTTGATTATGATACGCTTCGCACAAGACTTCGCGAGATGGCATTTCTTACCAAAGGACTAAAAATAACATTAAGTGATAAGCGTGCGGGACGTGAAAAGGAAAGAGAATTTCATTATGAGGGTGGTATAAAGGAATTTGTTGAATATATCAATCGTCATAAGGATCCTTTGTATGATAAGATTATATATTGTGAAGGTGAAAAAGACGGAGTTGTGGTTGAAGTTGCCATGCAGCATAACAGCTCTTACAGTGAGTCTGTATATACTTTTGTTAATAATATAGGAACTGTTGAGGGCGGTACGCATCTTACAGGTTTCCGTTCTGCTATAACCAAAGTATTCAATGATTATGCAAGAAATAATAAAATGCTTAAGGATAATGAAGATAATCTTTCAGGTGACGATCTTCGTGAAGGACTTGCCGCAATTGTAAGTATTAAGGTTGCTGATCCTCAGTTTGAAAGTCAGACTAAGATTAAACTGGGTAATTCAGAGGCAAGAACAGCGGTTGACAGTGTTGTAACCGAACAGCTTACTATATTCTTAGAGCTTAACCCTAAGATTGCTAAGGTTATTGTTAATAAGGCTATTCAGGCACAGCGTGCGAGAATTGCTGCAAGAAAAGCAAGAGATGTTGCCAGAAAATCCACACTTAATGATTCTATGGCACTTCCGGGAAAACTTGCAGACTGTTCCGATAAGAATCCTGAAAATTGTGAGATATATATAGTTGAGGGAGATTCGGCCGGAGGTTCGGCAAAGACAGCACGCTCACGAGCAACTCAGGCAATCCTGCCTCTTCGCGGTAAGATATTGAATGTTGAAAAAGCACGTATAGACAGAATTCTCGGTAATGAAGAGATTAAAGCTATGATAACTGCTTTCGGTACCGGAATTCATGAGAATTTTGATATTAGTAAGCTTCGTTATCACAAGATTATTATTATGACTGATGCGGACGTTGACGGAGCCCATATTGCTACTTTGATGTTAACATTTTTCTACAGATTTATGCCCGACCTTATAAGAGAGGGACATGTATATCTGGCTCAGCCGCCTCTTTATAAGTTGGAGAAGAATAAAAAAATATGGTATGCATACAGCGATGAAGAGCTTGATGCAATTCTTAAAGAAGTTGGAAGAGACCAGAATAATAAGATTCAGCGTTATAAAGGACTTGGAGAGATGGATGCGGAACAGCTGTGGGATACAACAATGGATCCTGAGAGAAGAGTTCTTTTGCGTGTAGGTATAGAGGATGATAACGAATCAGAGGTAGATCTTGTATTTAATACTCTTATGGGAGACAAGGTTGAACCAAGACGTGAATTTATTGAAGAGAATGCAAAGTTTGTAAAGAATCTGGATGTATAAAGAGGAAGGAGAAAGAATTATGGCAGAAAATAATAATCCGTTACTCAGAGCACTTCGCTCAACAGATAATACACAGAATATTGAGATTGAAGCGTATAAGGAATTCGCAAAGGATCATGAGATATCTTTCAATGATCTTATACAATATGAACAGTTAAAGGTATTAGAGGAGATTAACAGTAAATTTAATTAATGTTATTACGGACACAGATAATGTCTGGCGTATATTTATAAATATGCAATTACTCGTAATAAAACGTTCACGACAATGAGACAAGGAGAATATAATGGACGACAATATTTTTGACAAAGTTAATGAGGTCGACCTCAAAAAAACAATGGAAAGCTATTATATAGATTATGCCATGAGTGTAATTACTTCCAGAGCACTTCCCGATATCAGAGATGGTCTTAAGCCGGTGCAAAGAAGAATACTCTATTCCATGATTGAGTTAAATAACGGTCCCGATAAGCCACATCGTAAATGTGCACGTATCGTCGGAGATACAATGGGTAAATATCACCCTCATGGTGACAGTTCTATATATGATGCTTTGGTTAAACTTGCTCAGGAATGGAATACCAGATATCCGCTTGTAGACGGACATGGAAATTTTGGTTCTGTCGATGGTGACGGAGCAGCGGCTATGCGATATACGGAAGCAAGACTTTCTAAGATTTCCATGGAAATGCTTGCTGATATCAATAAGGATACTGTTGATTTTGCACCTAATTTTGATGAGACAGAGAAGGAACCTACTGTACTTCCGTCACGTTATCCTAATCTTTTGGTTAATGGTACAGGAGGTATTGCCGTAGGTATGGCAACCAATATTCCTCCTCATAATCTTCGAGAAGTCATTGATGCGGTAGTTAAGATAATAGATAATCAGGTTCAAGAAGATAGAGAAACTGAAATAGATGAGATTCTTGAGATAGTTAAAGGTCCTGATTTTCCGACAGGAGCTACCATATTAGGTCGTCAGGGAATAGAGGATGCATATCGTACAGGACGCGGTAAGATAAAGATTCGTTCAGTTACTGATATTGAGCCTATGAATAATGGTAAGCAGAGGATAGTTGTAACCGAGCTTCCATATATGGTCAATAAAGCAAGACTTATCAAGAATATTGCGGATCTGGTTAAAGATAAAAAGATAGAAGGAATTACGGATCTTCGTGATGAATCATCAAGAGAGGGTATGAGAATTGTCATTGAGCTTAAGAAGGATACCAATGCCAATGTAGTGCTTAATCAGCTTTATAAGCATACTCAGCTACAGGATAGTTTCGGTGTTATTATGCTTGCTCTTGTTAATGGTGAGCCTAAGGTTTTGAATCTTCTTGATATGTTACATTATTATCTTGAGCATCAGAAGGATGTTGTAACAAGAAGAACAAAATATGATCTTAATAAAGCAGAAGAGCGTGCGCATATATTAGAAGGTTTACTTATTGCACTTGATAATATTGACAGGGTAATTGAGATAATAAGAGGTTCTAAGAATGTCGGTGAAGCTAAGGAAGGTTTAATGAATGAGTTCAAGCTTTCTGAAGTGCAGGCACAGGCAATAGTTGATATGCGTCTTCGTGCTCTTACAGGTTTGGAAAGAGAAAAGCTTGAGACGGAATATAAAGAGCTTATGGAAAGAATTGCAGAGTTAAAAGCAATTCTTGCAGATGAAAAGAAACTGCTTGGAGTTATTAAGGAAGAAATTCTTATTATTGCAACAAAGTATGGTGATGACAGAAGAACCAAGATTGGATTTGATGATGATGATATAACTATCGAGGATCTTATTAAAAAAGAGAATACAGTTATCACTATGACCAGACTTGGATATATCAAACGTATGACAGTTGATAACTTCCGTTCTCAAAATCGTGGAGGTAAAGGTATCAAGGGAATGTCAACAATAGATGATGACTTTATTGATACACTTTTCATGACAACCACACATCATTATATTTTATTCTTTACCAACAGCGGTAAGGTATATCGTATGAAGGCTTATGAGATTCCCGAATCTTCACGAACTTCAAGAGGTATTAATATAGTTAATCTCTTACAGCTTAATCCGGGAGAATATATTACAGCAGGTGTTGCAGTTAAGAATTATGATGAGGATAAGTATCTGTTTATGGCAACCAGGAACGGTATTGTCAAGAAAACCAAGCTTTCTGAATATGAGAATGTCAGAAAGACAGGACTTGCTGCCATTACACTTAAGGATGGCGATGAACTTATTCAGGTTAAGATTACTGATAATACTAAGGATATATTTCTGGTTACAAAGCTTGGTATGTGTATTCGTTTCAAAGAGACAGATGTAAGAAATACAGGTAGAACTTCTATGGGAGTTATAGGAATGAATCTGATACCCGGTGATGAAGTTATAGGAATGCAGCTCGATTCACAGGGTACCGATCTTCTTATTGTATCTGAAAAAGGCCTTGGAAAGAGGACTGATATGGAAGAATTTACACCTCAGCGCCGTGGAGGTAAAGGTGTAAAATGTTATAAAATTAATTCAAAAACCGGTAATGTAGTAGGAATGAAAGCAGTTAATGATGATAATGAAATTATGCTCATATCTTCTGAAGGAATTGTAATCCGTATGGAGTGTAGTTCAATATCAGAGCTTGGAAGAATTACTTCCGGTGTCAAACTCATGAGTATGGATCATGAAAAAGATATTATAGTTGCTTCTATTGCTAAGGTTCGTGATAAATCACCTGAAGATTCTATTGCTGAATTCGAGAAAGAAATGGAATTGGAAGAAAAGAAAGAAAAGGATAGTAATCCTGAAGAATAATATGAACAATTAATAAAGATGTAAATCAGAGTTTAACAATTACCTGAATATATTTAAGAATGAGGAGGTATATATAATGGCATATTGTACACTTCTTATAGGTAAAAATACTCCAATTATTGATACATTTTTTAACTTTTTGTGGGAAGATTATGAATTATATACATCATCACTGAGATTTGAAGATTTAAGGAGACATATTGAAATAATTGATCCGGATATAATTATTTATTGTATGTATAATGAATCAAAGGATGAAATTACAACAGTTAATAAGGTTCGTAAGAGAATGGCAGGACAGAAAGCAGAGTTCGTAATTATTGGTACTGCCGAAGATTGTAATGAATTTGTTATACAATCAGAATTTACTCCTGATCTCATTTTAAAGAAACCTCTTACAACAGATATGATAAAAAAACAGCTAAATAATTATTTGGAAGATGTTAAACGTGCTGAAGAGCGTGCTGAACGTATAAAAGCAGCACAGGAAGAAAGTAATCGCCGAAAACATATACTCGCCATTGATGATGATCCTATGATGCTTAAACTTATAAAAGAACATCTGCATCATAAATATGATGTTTCGATTGCAAAGGGCGGAATTATGGCTTATAAGTTTTTGGAAAACCATGAGACAGATCTTATTCTTCTTGATTATGAAATGCCATTTGAGGACGGACCTACGGTATTTAAGAATATAAGGCAAATGAAGGGAAAAGAGAATATACCGATAGTATTTTTAACAGGACTTGCAGACAGGGAAAGAATTATAGAGGTGGCAAAACTTAAACCACAGGGATATATGTTAAAACCAATTGACAGAGGAAGTCTACTTGATAAGATTGATTCACTTATAGGTTAAGAATATTATATAAGGGGTAATTCTTATGGATGATTTATATATTACCGATTTAATAGACAAGTCAATTTTACAGGAAATTCAGGATGCTTTTTCTAATATGGTTGGTATGGCTGCATATACAACCGATTCTGAAGGTAAAATGGTTACTGAAGGTTCTAATTTTACCGAATATTGTATGAAATATACAAGGCAGACAAAGACAGGATGTGCCAGATGTGAAGAATGTGACCGACAAGGTGCAATTCAGACCACGGAAAGCGGAAAACCATTATCCTATTCATGTCATGCAGGTCTTACTGATTTCGCCGCACCTATTATGGCAAATGGTAAAATGATAGGAAATTTTATTGCCGGACAAGTACTTTTAGAAAAGCCTGATCCGGAAAAGGTAATGGAAGTAGCCAATGAAATAGGTGTAGATTTTACTGAATATTGGGATGCAATAGAAAAAGTCCAGATTATTGATAAAAATCAGATTGAAAAGTCAATCGAATTTCTCTATAAAATAACCAATGTACTTTCTGATATGGCTATGAGTAAACAGAAGACTTTACAAGCCAATGCAGAAATTGAACGTGCTTCGAAAATGAAAACTGACTTTCTTGCAAATATGAGTCATGAGATACGTACTCCCATGAATGCGGTTATCGGTATGGCAGAGATGGCACTTCGTGAAGATATACCCGATGCGGCAAGAGATTATATTATTCAGATAAAATCTTCAGGACGAGCATTGCTTGCAATAATTAATGATATATTGGATTTTAGTAAGATAGAATCAGGAAAGATGGATATAATTCCTATTGAATATGATACAATGTCCATATTTAATGATGTGACTAATATTGTAATAACAAGACTTGTAGATAAGGATGTGGAATTAGATCTTGATATTATGCCTGATATACCGGTTCTTTTATTCGGTGACAATATTCGTATTCGTCAGATATTAATCAATATCGCTAATAATGCGGCAAAATTTACCAAAGTAGGTTTCATCAGGATAATTGTTACTTTTGAACGTAAAAGTGATACGGACGGAATACTTAAGGTTTCCGTAGCTGATACAGGTATTGGTATTAAGGAGGAAGACCTTAAAAAAATATTTGAATCTTTTCAACAGGTGGACAGTACCAGAAACAGAGAGGTTGAAGGAACCGGACTTGGACTTGCAATTTGCAGAAATCTTGTCAAATTAATGGATGGTAAACTTAATGTGGAAAGTGTTTACGAAGAGGGGACAACCTTTTCATTTGAGATACCTCAGATGATAGTTGATTCTACACCTGCCATGATTGTTAAGGAACCGGAAAAATCTATTGCAATAAGTATGTTTTCTAATAAAATATTAGCAGAAAGTTTTCAGAGAGATTCTGACCGTTTGGGAGTCAGGGTTGTAAATCTTCCAAAAGAAATGGATCTTGAAGAATTATATACTGCAATCCGTAAAAAGAATACGGATTCAACGCTTTTCCTGTTTATTGAAAAAGAAAAATTAAATTTTAAACGTAAGAAATTCGTAAGAGAACATCCTGAAATTATCGCTGTATTGGTTACAGATATAATAACGGAATCGAAACCTCCTCTTCCTAATATGAGAATAGTAAAGAAGCCATTGTCAGCAATGAATTTGTCAATGATTTATAATAAAAAGAAGATATCATTTGCCGGAAGCAGTGATCAGGAAGAAGATATTGATTTCACTGCACCTGAAGCATGGGTACTTATTGTTGATGACAATGCGGTTAACCTGACGGTTGCAGAGGGACTTCTTGAACCTCTAAAACTTAATATTGATACAGCAAACAGTGGTAAGGAAGCAATTGAAAAAACAAAGGAAAGACATTATGATATCATATTCATGGATCATATGATGCCTGAGATGGATGGAATTGCTGCTACACAGATTATTCGCAGATTAAAGGACGACTATAAGGATATTCCTATAATTGCGCTTACAGCCAATGCTGTTGGTAATGTCAGGAAAATGTTCTTAAATGCAGGAATGAATGACTTTATAGCAAAGCCTATAGAGGTAAGAACCTTACTTACAAAGGTAAAACACTATCTTCCACCGGAAAAGATTATAATGATGACGGAGGAAGAGAAGCAGCAGAAGAATAAAGAAAAAGAAAATAAAGAGAAAGAAACGGAACAGGAGATTATTAATCAGCCTCAAAATTCAATTGAAATAGATGATCTTGATGTCGATAGTGCCATAAGATTATTAGGTTCTGAAAAACTTTTTTGGAATGTGCTTAAAGAATATTATCGTGTCATAAACAGTAAAGCAGAAAATATTAAAAATTATTTTAATGATGCAGATTGGCCGGCATATACAATTGAAGTACATGCATTAAAAAGTGCGTCAAAACAGATTGGTGCCGCAAAACTTTCCAATATGGCATTTGAGCTTGAGAAAGCAGGTAAGGAAAGTAATATAAGCTTTATCAAGAAGCATAATGATGAATGTCTGGAAAAATATTTATCTTATGAGGCAATATTAGCTCCGTATTTTGAGGAGAAAGAAGAAGATAATTCTGCAAAGCAGCCGATTGATAAGGCAGAACTTATGAATTTACTTAATAAGATGAAAGAAGCTTTAGATAATCTTGATATGGATTCCATGGAGGATATTTGTAATGATGTTGCAGGATACAGTTATCCTGATGATCAGGCAGAGTATCCTAAGAAGTTAAAAGATGCAGCTGCTGATATAGATGTAGATGTGTGTCTGAATTTAATTGGCGAGTGGGAAAGTAAAATAAATAACAATTCGTAATTTGTGCTCGTCAAAGAATAAATTAAGTAAGTAATATACAGATTATAATTTAGGAAGAAGGATAGATATGAGAAATCTTCACACAGATGAGATAATTAAGAATGTAAGGGAGATGTGTATAGAGGCAAATATGCAGCTTGCACCGGATATGACAGAGGCAATACATAATGGTTATATGAATGAGACAGGTGAGTTGGCAAAGCAGATACTTTCTCAGCTTGAACAGAATATGGATATAGCTAAGGATGAGCAGATACCGATATGTCAGGATACGGGAATGGCAGTGTTTTTTGTGAAAATCGGTCAGGATTTACATATAGAAGGTATGAATCTTACGGATGCAATTAACGAAGGTGTACGTCAGGGTTATGAAGATGGATATCTTCGTAAGTCTGTTGTTGGAGATCCGTTACTTCGTAAGAATACCAAAGATAACACTCCTGCAATAATACATTATGATATTGTTCCCGGTGACAGATTGGAGATTCTTGTTGCACCTAAAGGATTTGGTTCAGAGAATATGAGTAAATTATATATGCTGAAGCCGGCAGATGGTACAGAAGGTGTGAAAAATGCAATACTTCAGGCAGTATCTGAGGCAGGACCTAATGCCTGTCCTCCTGTGGTAGTAGGTGTTGGTATAGGTGGAGATTTTGAACTTGCAGCAGAGCTTGCAAAGAAGGCTCTGACAAGAAATGTTAATGAAGGTTCACCGATTCCTCATATAAGGGAGATTGAGATTGAGATGTTAGACAGAATAAATCATCTTGGTATCGGTCCGGGAGGACTTGGAGGAAGAACAACAGCACTTGCTGTTAATATAGAGACCTATGCGACACATATTGCAGGACTTCCGGTTGCAGTTAATATGTGTTGTCATGTGAACCGGCATGTAAAGAGAATTTTATAAATTGCTGTTTTGTTTTTGACGGACGCAATAGTTCCGGAAATATGCAGTGTTTTTGTATTCCTGCTGTACGGAAATAAGAGTTTTTAAGTATCCCGGATAAGTTCTCTTACCGTACGCGGCACAGTGTGAAGTCGACATCCTGTCTCCCTCACACCTGCCGGACCTCCTTGTCCGGCATCCGCTGGGAATATAGCGGGATACTAAGAAACTCTAATTTCCTCCCAGATGTCATACAAAACACTGCATATTCCAAAAACTCTTGCTGTCTATGAATGCCACTACTATTAATATAAAAACATAGACTTATTATAATATGAACCGTCTTGTATATTAACAGTTTATTGTCTTCAACGAACAGTCGGCAAGGCGAATTTGAGACAGGATGTCGAATGGAAGCCGGTCGCGAACGGTATATAAGCCTTGGCGGGACACTTAGAAGTCTCAATCCTGTCTAAACAGCCATAGGACTGAGCCTTTATATCCGCCTTCCGGCGTCCGTCAAAAACAACCCCAAAAACTTAACTAAACAATAAGTGAGGATATTTTTATGGAAAGAAGAATAACAACACCTTTGAAAAAAGAAGAATTGGTAAATTTGCACTCAGGCGATTATGTTTATATTAGTGGAACTATATATTCAGCAAGAGATGCGGCACATAAAAGAATGTATGAGGCTATGGAGGAAGGTAAGGATATTCCGTTTGATATTACAGATAATGTGATATATTATCTCGGACCTACCCCGGCAAGAGAAGGTCAGGTAATAGGTTCTGCAGGCCCTACAACAGCAAGTCGTATGGATAAATATACTCCAAGACTTCTCGATAATGGATTAAATGGAATGATAGGTAAGGGTAAACGCTCGAAAGAGGTTATTGATGCAATTGTTAGAAATAAGGCTGTATATTTTGCAGCGGTTGGAGGTGCAGGAGCACTTCTTTCAAAATGTATTAAAAAATCAGAAGTAATTGCATATGACGATCTCGGAACAGAAGCAATCAGAAAGATGGAGGTTGAGGATTTTCCTGTAATTGTTGTTATAGACAGTGATGGAAATAATTTATATGAAACTGCGGTGGAGCAGTTTGTAATAAATGATAAAAAATAAGTATATGGATTTACAACATAATGAACAGATGATAACATCAATAGGATTTAATTATATTACGCAGTAAGAATGCATAAAGCATTTTTGAAATTAAATCATCTTTATTATGGAGGATAGAGCATGAAAAAACATAAACCGGAACATATCGGAATTATACCTGACGGAAACCGACGTTGGGCAAAAGAGCATGGATTAAATAAGCAGGATGGGTATGAATATGGTCTTCAGCCCGGATTAAAGCTACTTAAGAAAGCACAGGATATGGGAATCAAAGAGATTACGTATTACGGTTTTACGGTAGATAACTGTAAGCGTCCCGCAGAGCAATTTAAGGCATTTCAAAAGGCATGTGTGGACGCAGTGAATCTGCTTACAAAGGAAGGGGCAGATTTATTGGTAATAGGAAATTATGAATCAAAATGTTTTCCGGAAGAATTATATCCTTATACGACAAGAAAGTCAGTTAATGGTGGAGGAATGAAGGTAAATTTCCTTGTTAATTATGGGTGGCAGTGGGATTTGTCTCATATTGAGGTCGATGGAAAACCATATTCTTCTGATATTTCGAGAATGGATTTGATTATCAGATGGGGAGGAATGCGACGGTTGTCAGGATTTTTACCAATTCAGAGTGTATATTCGGATTTCTGTGTCCATTACTGGCCTGATTATACGGATGAAGATCTTGATTATGCGTTGGATTGGTATTCAAAACAGGATGTAACATTGGGAGGTTAAAGAAGTAGAATATAGAGAAAAATAGCTTAATTCTTTTGTGAATTATGCTATTTTTTTATTTTACATAAATATTATATTGAAAATGTGAAAAAAATATGTTTTACTAAGGTTTAGATATAATATAAACGAATAAACAACGGAGTAGTTTATGTATGATAATTTATTTACAGTAAAAATGAAGCCAAAAAAGGGGGAAAAACAAGTTGAAACATATAAAGAGAATAACAGGTATTTTATTATTCGGAATAATCTTATTTGTTAGTTATACTACAGTAGATGCTGCAGAAGTTACCCAGTCTGCACAGACTGACAAATCAATAACAATTAATATTAATGGATTAAGTGAGAGATTAACAGGATGGAAAGCAACACTCCAACAATATGATGATTCTTATACTAACAAGATAGATATTCAGACAAGTGAACAGCTTGGAGCAAATATTAAGGAATATACATTTTCTAATCTGACACCGGGAACAGAGTATTATGTAAAGGTTGATTATACATATAAAGATTTCTCAGATATTGAAGATTCAGACAGTGTTTCAAAGACAATATATACTGCACCCGGAAAAGTTACAGGGGTTAATCAGGTACAATGGTGGTATTACATTGAAAATGTAGATTTTAGCTGGGATAAGCAGGATGCCTGCAGTTATGAATGGGTAGCATATCAGGGTAATAAACAGGTAGCTAATAGTACAGATATAAGTAGATCTAATAGCGGAAGTTTTAGTGTAAAGAATAATAAGTTATATACAGTAAAAGTAAGAGCTTTTACAACAATAAATGATCAAGTGATTTATGGTGACTGGTCTGATACAGCATATCTTTTCACCCAGCCAATGATTAACAGTAATAAGGGAATTACAATTGACAACAGTGGAAAGATGAAGGTCAAATGATAGATGGGGTTACAGGATACGATGTATATGTATCAACAAAGGAGAAATCAGGCTATAAGAAGGTAGCAAGTGTTAATGCCAAAAAGGGTTCAATTACTATTAAAAAGTTCAATAAGAAAAAATTCAATAAGAAAAAAACTTACTATGTATATGTCGTAGCTAAGAAAAATGTTGATGGCACAATATATACCAGCGGAAGACTTTATTCTACCCAATATAAAAAGGGAAGCAACACCCTTAGATGGTCATTCAGTACAAATTAAAAAAATAAGTAATTAAGCATTTTCAATATATAATCAATAATTCAGTGAGTAATAATCATAATGCATATATTAAAATGCTCAAATATAAAAAAATAAGGAGGATATATGATAATTAATAATATAATTATCATACAAAACAACATGAAAAAAGGATTAAAATTAAAAGGATTCGTAGCTATACTGTTATTCGCAATTTTATTGATACCTTCAGTTAAGGCATCAGCAGCAGTTCAGCCTGCAGCACCTACAGGATTAGGATTTTACGGACAGAACGATAAAAATGAATTTGCATTAAGCTGGGCAGTTGATTCGAATATAATATTATATGGTGTTGATACGAACTTCGGTTATGAGGTTGTTGTAACGACAACTAAGGG
>CAJOLO010000010.1 GCA_905235345.1 uncultured Lachnospiraceae bacterium | reverse complement strand
ACATTAATAAGCTCGCCTCCGGAATATGTATCTTTACGTTGCAATCCGAGATATTTTTCAATAGTGACCTGTTTAACATTATCTAATCCTAACAGATTCTTATATGATCGTATCTCCTTAAAAATATCAAGCTGAATAAGTTTTTCAATATTATTGGTTGTAACAGAATGTTTTTTTGATTTTTCCTTAATGTATGGAACATCGAAGGTTGCACCGTTAAAGTGAACTAAATGTGTAAAATCGGCACAGAATTCATTAAATGATGATATCAGCTCTGCTTCAGAATATCCGTTATCATTAAACCATTGTCTGATATGTATGATACCTTTATCAATCCATAATGCACCTATAAGGTAAAGAGTTGAATTTCGTGCAGATAATCCTGTGGTTTCTATATCAAAATAAAGATAACGATTTTCAGCAAAGTTATCTTCCCGGCCGGACCGGTCGGTTATTTTGTTAATGAGAGAATGTTCTTTTAGTTGTTCATAGTAAATTTTTGTATAATCTTTGAGTTCAGATATAATATCTTCGTTATGTTCATAATTAAATATTTTCATAAATAACCACAGTTCCTTTCAAATATTTAAGATAATCAGGTGATTGCGAAACTCTTTAATATTGTATATTGGATTGTACATATTGTACAGATTCCATAAACAGGTGCTTTAGCGCGTGCCTGTGATGGTAAAAAAATAATAACAAGATGATGTGTTTTTTTTATTTATATGATAGCATATTTTGTTGAAATGTGATATACTATTCGAGAATTGTTTGTTGCGGATTTTTTATCATTTGTTATATTTATAACTGAATTCATTAAGATTCTCTTATATATAAGGGTGTGATTTTGTTGACCGTAACAAATCTAATTAATAAGTAATGCAAGGAATTTAGATATGATTGGTTATGTTAAAGGAACCGTTGAAGGGATATATGATGATTGTCTGATTGTGGAGAATCAGGGTATTGGCTATCGTATATTTACTTCCGGTAAAGTACTTGCAGATGCAGGCACATTGCATCAGGAGATTAAACTATATACATATATGTATGTTCGAGAGGACGAGATTTCTTTGTTTGGCTTTCCGACCAAAGAGGAGTTGGATACATTTAAGCTGTTGATATCGGTTAACGGTATAGGACCTAAAGTGGCTTTATCTATTCTTTCAACTCTTTCGGTTAAGGATTTATCTCTTGCCGTTATGATGGGCGATACTAAAGCAATCACAAGAGCTAACGGAGTCGGAGCTAAGGGTGCAAACCGGTTGATCATGGAATTGAAGGATAAGTTGAAATACGAGAATGTTCTTGATACAGCAGATGAAACTTTGAGCGGAGAAGTATCAGATTCGCTTAACGGGGGAAGTAATAACATTTCGGATACGGTAATGGCTCTGGTTAGTTTAGGGTATTCTGAATTTGAAGCTATGAAAGCAATAAAACAGGTACCGGGTGCTGACAATATGGAAACCGATAAGCTTCTGAAGGAGTCTTTGAAGAAGATTTTTTGAATAGGAAAATAGTAAATGGAAGATAGAATTATTAGTACACAGATACTGCCTGAGGATGTAAAGATTGAGAATAATTTACGTCCTACTCTGTTTGATGATTATATTGGGCAGGAAAAAGTTAAGAATAACCTAAAGGTATTTATTGAGGCGGCGAAGAACAGAGGTGAGGCGTTGGACCATGTTCTTTTGTACGGACCTCCGGGACTGGGCAAAACAACTATGGCATCAATCATTGCCAATGAGATGGAAAGCCATCTGAAGATTACATCAGGTCCGGCTATCGAAAAGCCGGGTGAATTGGCGGCAATACTCAATAATCTCAGTGAGAATGATGTATTGTTCATAGACGAGATACACAGACTTAACAGACAGGTTGAGGAAGTTTTATATCCCGCAATGGAGGATTTTGCAATTGATATAATGATTGGAAAGGGACAGGCAGCAAGAAGCATAAGACTTGACCTTCCTCATTTTACCCTGGTGGGTGCTACAACCAGGGCCGGTATGCTTACGGCACCGCTTAGAGACAGATTCGGCGTTGTTAACAGATTAGAGTTCTATTCCAAGGAGGAACTTGCGGAGATTGTAACAAGATCAGCGAAGGTGCTTGATATCTCGATTGATAAGGAAGGAGCTTTGGAGATAGCAAGACGTTCAAGAGGTACTCCAAGGCTTGCCAACAGATTATTGAAACGGGTAAGAGATTTTGCTGAAGTTTCGTATGATGGTTCAATCACGCAGGAGGTTGCCAGAAAGGCTCTGGATCAGCTGGAGGTTGATTCTTTTGGATTGGATCAGATTGACAGGAATATAATTCTTACGATTATTGATAAATTTAACGGAAAGCCTGTAGGACTTGATACATTGGCAGCGGCAATCGGTGAAGATCCGGGGACTATAGAAGAGGTGTATGAACCATATCTTATAAAGAATGGTCTGCTCGCAAGAACCCCTAAAGGACGTGTAGCTACCGATTTGGCATATAAACATTTTGGAATATTAGTTTGATAGAATTATTATATGTATGTTGAAGATTATTAACAGGAGGGATAAACTAATGGACGGCAAAAACGATATTCCGGTTGTGATTAACGGAAGAATATACAATCTAAGCGGATATGAGGATACAGATTATCTTCAGGATGTGGCTAATTATATGAATTCTAAGATTTCGGAATGTAAGACAAGTGATGGTTTTCGTAGAATGTCTCCGGAATATCAGAATATTCTCTTAGCAATCAATATAGCCGATGACTATTTTAAAGTTAAGAATGAGACGGGGCAGTTGGCTGCTGCGGATGATGAAAAGGAGAAGCAGATATACGATCTTCGTCATGAGGTGATTGAGACACAGATTAAGTACGAGTCAGCTATGCGACTTGTGGAGGAATATAAGGAGCAGGTCAATGCTCTTCAACGAAAAATCATACAGTTAGAAGCGGAAAGAACAAGGGATGTTTAAAAGGATTGATATATGAGAAAGCCTGAAATACTTGCTCCGGCAGGTTCTTTGGAGGCACTTCATTCAGCGGTGGGTGCCGGAGCAGATGCTGTTTATCTTGGAGGTTCCCGCTTTGGTGCAAGGGCATATGCCGGGAATTTTGATGAAAATGAATTACTTGAGGGCATAAGATATGCTCATTTATATGGTGTTAAGGTGTATCTTACCATTAACACATTATTCCGTAACGAGGAGATTGATGATCTTTACGATTATCTGCTGCCTTATTATATTGAGGGACTTGATGCAGTAATCGTACAGGATATAGGTGTTATGGAGTATGTACATGCCAATTTCCCCCAACTTCCGATTCATGCATCTACTCAGATGACAATAACTACTCAATATACTTATGAGTTATTGAATAAATACGGAGTGACAAGAATTGTTCCTGCAAGAGAGTTATCTGTTGATGAGTTGATACATATGAAAGAGAATGCTCCCGAACTTGAAGTATTTGTTCAGGGGGCTTTATGTGTGTGTTACTCAGGACAGTGTCTTATGAGTTCATTTATCGGTGGAAGAAGTGGTAACAGAGGAAGATGTGCGGGTAGCTGCAGACTTCCATATTCATTGTCAGATGAACAGGGAAAAAGTATAAAGACAAAGGGAGATTATCCGCTAAGTACCACTGATTTATGTGGTCTGAATGCTGTTCCTGAGCTTATATGTGCAGGTGTGGATTCCTTCAAGATTGAAGGAAGAATGAAAAATCCCGAGTATGTTGCAGTATGTGTCAGAAGCTATCGAAGATGTGTTGACTATCTGTTTGACAGACTTAAACATGATAGTGGTGATACATGTGTTTTTCTCGATAATTGCAATAGTAAATATGATAATAACGATTTATGCACATACACTGACAATGGTAAATATGATACTGTAACAGAATATGAGAATTCAATAGCCCATATATGGGAGCTTATAGATAAAAAGGAATACGAGAAGCTTGTTAAAGAATGCATTAATGAATTAGCTGAGGTTTTTAACCGGGACGGATTTACAAATGGCTATTATCATAAGAAGAATGGAAAGGATATGATGTCAACGGTCTATCCCGGACATATGGGCGTGGAGCTTGGAGTTATAAAAGCTATTAACGGTAACAGGATCGGGATTGAACTTAAGAAGGATATAAATAAAGGAGATATTGTTGTTATCAGAAACCGGTATGATGAAGAGATTACACTGACGTCTAATATATCCGGTAAAGCCGGCAGTGTGATCATGCTTAATTCTCCCAAAACTAAAACTCTCACCAAGGGTATGACTGTATTTAGAAGGTTTAATTATGTACTCAATAGTGAACTTTCTGAATATAACAAAGCCATCAGAAAGAATATGATTATCGGGCAGGCAAGCCTTAGAAAGGATGAACCTGCGACACTTTGTTTATCAACAGTAATTAATGGTAGAGATATCAGTGTTGAATATAAGGGAGCTGTTGTCGAGAGGGCATCATCTAAACCTTTATCGGCTGATACGATTTATGAGAAGCTTAAACAAACCGGTAATTCGCCCTTTGAATTTTCTGATTTGGAGTTGGATATCGATGATAATATATTTATTCCTGTAAAAGAACTTAAGACACTTAGAAGAAATGCCTTTGAACAACTCGAAGCGGAGATACTTAATATTGGCAGACGGGATTATAAAAGCAATTCTTATGTACAACTGCCCGGAAAGAAAAGTTGCTCTGCGAATGAGTTAAGGTATGGAGTAAGAATTCTGGTATCCGATATGAATCAGCTTCGGACTGTAATTGCTTATATTAACAATAAAAAAGAAGTCAACATAGCGATTGATTTGCAGTATTTCAAAAAAGAAGATATAATATGGCTTATGAAAAGTCATCCGGAATACGGATATGCTCTTCCTATGATATTGCGAGAGCCTGAGATTAATGAGCTTAAGGATCTTCCGATTAAAGACTGCAATACAATCATTGTAAGGAATATTGATGAATTGTCTTTTCTTAAATATATAGGTTATAAAGGTCAGATAGTTACGGATTATAGCATGTATACCATGAATGATATGGCGTCATATTTCATATACAGTCATTTTCCGGACGCCTTGTTGACACTTCCTGTTGAACTGAATTCTAAGCAGCTTGCCGGACTTGAATACAGTGAACATAGTGAATGGGTTGTGTATGGATATCAGCCTCTTATGGTAACAGCACAATGCTTTACGGAGAATACGAAAGGCTGCAGGAGAGGTTTGAATGAAGAATATATATTAAAGGACAGAAAAAAGCAGGCTTTTTATACTAAGGCTATATGTAAATACTGTTATAATATTGTATATAATGGTGTTCCGACGGTGATTTTTGACTCCATGGATATCATAAAAGACTACCATGGTGTAAAAAGAATTCATTTTACCAGGGAAAGAAAAGAACAGGTTATAAAAGTTCTTGAAGCATTTTTTGAAGGTAAAACATATGATGGCGAGTTTACCAGAGGACATCTTAGGCGTGGTGTTGATTGATGGCAGGTTGAATAATTATGAATAAACATCTTGGAGAAGCTTTATGAATAATATAATAATAAATGTTTCAAAGTATATAATTCTTATATTAATGGTACTTTACGGAGTATCAGCATTTACGGTGCTTAAAAAATCCGATAATCATAAGAAAAATATGTGTCTTAACAGGCAGATAGTGTATGTGTTTCTTATTCATTTTCTTGCGTATCTTACATTTTCACTTCAAAGTCCGGAGGATATGAAAATTATTATTGCATTTTATGGTCTCCAGATATTGATAGCAACACTTTACATGTATCTTTATCATTATTTTTATCCTTATTCATCCAGACTGATAACCAATAATATGTGTTATTTATTGCTTATCGGGTACATTATGCTGACCAGGCTTAATTTCAATCTGGCTAAGAAACAGTTTGTAATAGCAACAGTTTCTCTTATTCTGGTATCACTTATTCCGCTTATTATGGACAGATATAAGAATATGAGA
Organism: uncultured Lachnospiraceae bacterium; assembly: GCA_905235345.1. Lineage (GTDB taxonomy): Bacteria > Bacillota > Clostridia > Lachnospirales > Lachnospiraceae > CAG-590. The sequence goes on along the minus strand of CAJOLO010000010.1, from coordinate 11,476 downwards.
AAATATGGAATTGCTTATGGAGTTGTCGGGATACTGGCATTGTCTTCGGTGTTTGTTATTGGTGTAGAACAATATGGTTCGGTCAACTGGATTTCCATAGCGGGAATAAGTGTTCAACCATCGGAGTTTGTAAAGATTTTGTTTGTGTTTTTTATAGCAAGTATGCTTTCTAAGAAGAGAGATTTCAAGCAGGTTATGATTATCACGGTTTTAGCAGCAATACATATGGGTATTCTTGTGCTGGAAAAGGATCTTGGCGGTGCATTGATATTTTTTGTTATATTTGTATTTATGATTTATGTGGGTACAGGAAAAGTAAGATATTTTTTGCTTTTTACAGTAGGAGGTGCCGGGATGGCAGGACTTGCTTTTCTGTTATTTAAGGACAGGCTTTTCGATCATGTGCTTGTCAGAATTACTGCTTGGAAAGATCCTTGGTCAGATATAAGCGGTTCGGGATATCAGATAACCCAATCTCTTTTTGCGATAGGGAGCGGTGGTTATTTCGGAAGCGGACTTACGAAAGGCTCGCCGGACGTAATTCCGGTAAATGCGAGTGATTTCATTTTCTCTGCTATTGCGGAGGAGATGGGAGTGATTTTTGCGATTTTTCTTATATTAATATGCTTCAGTTGTTTTATATGCTTTATAAGTATTGCAATGAATGCTAAGAGTAGATTTTATAAGACAATGGCATTAGGATTTGCTATTTGTTATATATTTCAGACATTTTTATCTATTGGCGGAGTGACCAAATTCATTCCTTCAACAGGAGTTACTATTCCTTTGGTAAGCTATGGAGGAAGTTCGGTATTAAGCTCTCTCGTTATGTTTTCGATAATGCAGGGAATAAGTACCATCGAGAATAAAGAAGAGAAGAAAGTTTTGAGAGAACTTCGGGAACTTGAGGAACGACAGAATAAAAATGACATTTAACAGACCGGTAAAATGTTTAAGCAATAAAGAGGTGATAAAATGCAGAACGGGAACAAGAAGGATATGACGCTTGAACAATTTAAGGAAAAGGAAGATAAGAATAATATAATAAACGAACATTTAAACCGTCCAATTCTTGGAGTGGCATATCTTTTCGGATTTCTGATTATGGGACTTATAGTTTATATACTTCATTTTATGATTGTAGAAAAAGATGAGGTAATCGCCAATGCAGCCAACAGCCGTCTTGACAGTTTTGCTGCTGATGTAGTAAGGGGAGATATTGTCACTGAAGACGGCAAGACCATAGCCACCAGTAATGATGACGAACGATATTATCCTTATGACAATATGTTTGCTCATGCTGTCGGTTTTTCAAAATATACTAAGGCAGGCATTGAACTTGTAGGTAATTATTATCTGCTTGAAAGTCATTCCAATATTTTAGAGCGATTTATCAATACGCTTAGGGAGGATAAAAATCAAGGAGATACGGTTGTGTCTACGCTTAATTATGATCTTCAGAAGAAGGCTTATGAAGCACTTGGTAATGCTGATGGAGCTGTAATTGTTATGGAACCTGACACAGGGAAAATACTTGCGATGGTATCTAAGCCGGATTTTAATCCCAACGATATAGATGCGGTATGGGAGGAAGCGAATAGTGAGAACTATACAGGTTCTATGCTGTTAAATCGAGCAACACAGGGACTATATCCTCCGGGTTCGACATTTAAGGTATTAACGACACTGGCTTTTATGAGGCAGAATCCGAGAAAATTCAAGGATTATCACTATAATTGTGCTAATTCCGAACAGATATTTAACAGTGTTACGGTTCATTGCTACGGAAAGAAAACCCATGGCGAGGAGGATCTGTCAGAGGCTCTTGCCAATTCATGTAATCAGGCGTATGCAGATATAGGTACCGGACTTGATTTGGGTGAGTGGAAAGAAACCTTGGAAAGTATGCTATATAATAAAAATCTTCCATACACCGGAGCCAGTGCTACAAGCAGATTCTATCTGGACAAAGACTCCAATTCAGGATATGTTCCCCAGACTGCATTTGGTCAGGGTGATACACTTGTGACTCCGCTTCATAATGCGATGATAATCTCTACGATTGCCAACGGCGGTCTTATGATGAAACCATATATGATTGATAGCGTTGAGAACTATGAAGGAAAGCTTGTTAAGAAATTCTCACCTTCTTCGTATGATACATTAATGACCTCTGATGAGGTTGAGACTTTGACCGAATATATGAGAAAGGTTGTAACTCAGGGAACGGCTGCGGATTATTTTGCAGGTGCATCTTATCAGGCTGCCGGGAAAACTGGAACGGCAGAGTATGCTGACGGTGAGCATGATTTTTCGTGGTTTATCGGTTTTGCCGATATTGAAAAGCCTGAGGTTGCTGTCAGTATAGTTATTGAGGAATCGGATGTTAATGGCGTTAAGGCAACTTCAGTTGCCAGAACATTAATGGATGAATTTTACCGTCTGAAAGATTAATTTTATATATTTTTTTACATAATCTTAATATTTTTTTAACTTTACCTTGTGTTTTGTGGAATATATTGCTATAATTTATGATAATTAAGCAACACACCCAATGTTGCGCAGAGGAATGCAGACAATTATTCAGCATTTCTTTGCAGAAAACAGCTTTATTAGAATGTGGAGGAAAATCAATGATAGAAGCAGTAAGCTGTGGTGGTGTGGTAATCTTTCGTGGTAAAGTGTTGTTACTTTATAAGAATTACAGAAATAAGTATGAAGGCTGGGTTCTGCCGAAGGGAACGGTAGAAGAAGGCGAGGAGTACAATGAAACCGCACTTAGAGAGGTGAAGGAAGAAACCGGTGTCAGTGCCCAGATAATCAAGTATGTGGACAAGAGTAATTATACTTTTAATACTGCATATGATGTAGTTAATAAGAATGTACATTGGTATCTGATGATGGCAGACAGTTATTACAGCAAACCCCAAAGAGAAGAGTATTTTATGGACTCTGGCTACTATAAGTACCATGAGGCCTACCATTTATTAAAATTCCCTAATGAGAAACAGATCTTAGAGCAGGCATACAGTGAATATCAAAGTTTAAAGCAAAACAATCTGTGGGGCTCTAAGAAATATTTCTAATAATGTTTTTCCGTATATGATATGATTTGATTAATCGGAAGAGCAAGCGTAATTTATCATATTTCAGAGCCGATATATATCGGCTCTTGATTTTTATTGTTAATTATATTAGAAATAAGTCGGTAATGAAAGGATGCATTTATTTGAAAAAGAAAATTATTAATATTTTGATGGTTATATTTATACTTGTTGCTGTCGGATGTGGAGGATATCTTGCATATTATTATTATACCAGTCATAAAAGCGAATCTGATATAAGTGATTTAAGAAGCAGAATATCTTACAATGATACTGTATCTGATAAAGAAACTGATGATACGGGAAAGTCCGGGCCTGAGATGGTTGATGTTGACGGCGTGAAGATTCAGAAGAAGTTTGAAAAGTTATATAGTAGTAATCATGATTTTGTCGGTTGGATTACCATTAAAGACACCAATATTGATTATCCGGTAATGTATACGCCTAATGATAATGAGCGGGGAGAGCATTATATTCACCTGGATTATGAAGGTAATTATTCTGCGGCAGGCCTCCCTTTTATCGATCAGAATTGTGATCTTATTCTGCCTACGGATAATGTAATTATATATGGTCATAATATGAATTCAGGTAAGATGTTTCATGATCTTTTGAAGTATGACGATGAAGATTTTTATGAGAAACATAAGAGCTTTACTTTTGATACGATATATGGTGATGGAACATATGAAGTTGTGGCGGTTTTTTATGCACAGATACTTCCTGATTCATCAAATGATTTTAAATATTATGAGTTTGTAAATGCAGGTAGCAGGGAAGAGTTTGACAGTTATGTAGATAATATTAAGAGGATGTCGGTGATAGATACAGGAGTGGATGTAAAATATGGAGATAAGCTTATTACTTTATCAACCTGTGCATATCATGTTAAAGATGGAAGATTTGCAGTGATTGCCAAGAAATTAGATGAGTGAATCTATTGTTGTACATTTATTACAGAATTAAAAAATATAGAAAGTTATTATCAAAATAACTTATAAAATTATTATAAGGATTTTGAGAGTAGAATTTAAAAATACATTTCAGGTATTATAAGGATTTAATATTTTTTCTTGACAAAATACATGTTACATAATATAATAAATTTCGTTGTGTTAAACTAATAGCAATTAAGCCGGTGTGTCGGAATTGGCAGACGAGGCAGACTCAAAATCTGTTGGTGGCAACACCGTATGGGTTCAAGTCCCATCACCGGCATTATTCTATGATTAGTCGCAAACCTTTAAGAATTAAGGCTTGTGGCTTTTTTTATGCAAACTTGCTTTAGCGAATATACAGCTCAACTCAGTAGGGACGGAATATCCCGAAGTTATACGCCTGTGGACATTGTGTAAGACATTGATTATGTATCATAATAGCCAACGCAATAGTGGTTGAAGCAGGAAACTACGCCTTCTATAAGTCGGAGCAGTTAACAAAACTATACTTTCGTATAGCTTCAAGGTAGATGTAAAAAGATACGATAATTCTTAGTTATATAAACGAAATATAACAGAGGAGGTATCTTTTGTCATAAATACGGGAGAAAAAACTTTGTTGACTAAAGAAATTAAATGTAGTACAATGTAGTATGAAAGGAGATGGTTATATGAGTTTTTCTATTCGAATGACAGATGAAGAGAGAAAACTTGCTGATAGCTATGCAAAGTTGCATAGTTTATCCCTAGCCGAAGCATTTAAGAAGGCTTTATTCGAGCGTATTGAGGACGAATATGATGTAACAGTCTATCAAGAAGCATATGATGATTATGTTAAAAGCGGTAAGAAGAGCAGACCTATAGAAGAGCTTTGGAAGGAGCTTGATATATGAGTTATCAAATAAGAACAACAGAGAGGTTCGACCGAGAGTTCTCAAAGCTCGATAAATATACGCAGAGAATGATTAAGGCGTGGATTAACAAAAATCTTGTGGATTGCGATAATCCACGAGCTCGTGGCAAAGGATTAACAGCCAATAGATCAGGACAATGGCGTTACAGAATAGGTGATTATCGTCTTATTTGTGAAATAAATGATGGTGCTTTAATTGTGTTAGCTTTGACAGTAGGACACAGAAGGGATGTATATGATTAAATCAATACCACAGGTTAAGCCGGTGGTATTGATTGTATTTTAATTATCTGTATTGTTCAATATCAAATTCATTGACTGTTTTTACCACAACACCTAATGCAGTATAATTTGTTATCTCACAAGAAGGTATAAGATCATTAAAACTACCTACAGGTTCTAATCCGAGCTTTGTATATCTTCTTATAAATATTTTTCCATAATTATTTATATAAAATACGATATCATTTAAAATTGGTGCATTTTTAGTAGATAAAAGAAGTATGTCATTAGTATAATATATAGGTTCATAATAATTTGTAGCAATCTTTATACCAAATGAAATTTCTCTTTTTAAAGGCGGAGGATAATTGGTGATGTCCAATGAATCTATAAGATTTCCATCGTAGTACATTGCATCTCTAAAATTTCCTTTTGGAATAAATAAAGGTATTGTTTCGGTTCCGTCTATTGATTTTTGAAGCGAATATTTTTCTTCCATATTTACTAATGCTTGTACAGCCTGAATAGAATTTTCCGGAAGAATATGTATCTGTTTAAATAATCCCAATTCTTCATGGGAATAAGGTGTACGATTAACTAATTCATCTATTGAACAGTTTAAAACATCTGCAATTTTAATTAGTGTTGAGAGTTTAATATCTTGAGATTTACCATATATGATCGAGCGTAGCGTATCCTCTGATAAGTCTGATAATGATGCGAGTGAATTAAGGGTAAGATTCTGCTCTTTTAGTTTCTTACGTAAAGTGATTCTAAACGATTTTAAGTCCAATTATAAGCCTCCATATTATGAATGTAGTTTCTATTTAAAAAATTACTTATATGATAATATAATGTTTTTGTTTAGTAAATACAAGGGTTATTTACAATATTATACTTAATGTGACATTATACGACACATTATTATACTTTTTAAAGAATGTTTGTAATTAAATATAATAAATGATATACTGATATTGATTTACTATATTGAAATGAGGCGTTATAATGACTTGTCTTGAAGCTCAATCTAATATAATTGCATATATTGAAGGGGATTTGGATAAGGAAACAAGGATTGATTTTCTAAAACATATAAAGTCCTGTGATGACTGTCGAGAGGAGCTGGACATCTATTACACGATGATAGAAGGTATGCGACAGCTTGATTCCAATTTGCCTATATCACGTGATTTCAGTAGCGAACTGGAGACAAAAATTAATCGAGAACTCAGGCAGAACAAGAAGAAAAAAGATTTTTTCAGATCGTCAATTGTAATAGTCATAGTTGGCATACTTGGCTTTGCAATATTTGGATATATTAATTTTCTAAATATTTTATATGCTGATGAACAGAATAAGCTTAAGGAAAACCAGGGAGAATACTATTACAGTGATAATTTTGATGATATTTTATTCAAACCTGAAAATAAACTTCTAAATATTAATGTTGAGCCTGAAATTGAAGAGGAAAAAAGCTTTTATTCAAAGATTAGAGAATTCAACGCTGTTACCAATTTGAAATAAGGATATTATTTATCAGTTTGGTTTATCTGTCAGATGATTATTTAAGTAATATATCTTTATTTGATTAATTAAAAATAACTTGATTTAAAGGAGAATTTGATCATGGATAAATTGTTGCTTGTTGATGGGCACAGTATATTGAATCGTGCATTTTACGGGTTGCCGGATCTGACCAATTCCAAAGGACAGCATACCAATGCAGTTCTTGGTTTTATTAATATGATATTAAAGGTAATAGAAGATGAGCAGCCTACACATCTGGCTGTCGCTTTCGATCTTCATGCCCCTACATTCCGTCATGAAATGTTTAAGGAATATAAGGGTACGCGTAAAGGGATGCCTGAGGAGTTAAGAAGCCAGGTTCCAATTATGAAAGAACTTCTTGAACTTATGGGTGTAACAATATTAACCCTTGAGGGTTTTGAGGCTGATGATATTATCGGAACAATGTCTGTAAAGGGAGAGAATGCAGGAATGGATGTTGCAGTTCTTTCGGGAGACAGAGATTTGTTGCAGCTTGCAACCAAACATGTAAGAATTAGGCTTCCGAAGACTAAGGGTGGAAAGACCATTGTTGAACAGTATTTTGATGATGATGTTACGAAGCTATACGGTGTGACTCCAAAAGAATTCATAGATATGAAGGGGCTCATGGGTGATACCTCTGATAACATTCCGGGGGTTCCGGGTATCGGAGAGAAGACTGCCGGTAAGATTATTGCACAATATCATAGTATCGAAGAAGCTTATGTGCATGCTGATGAGATAAAACCAAAGAAGGCAATGGAGAATTTTAAGGAGTTTTATGACCAGGCTGTTATGAGCAAGGAGCTTGCCACAATTAAGTTGGACGTACCTTTGGATGTTGACTTGGAATCTCTTAGATATACAACACTTTTTACAAATGAGGCGTATGATTATATTAAAGCGTTGGAACTAAAAAGCTTGTTAAAATATTTTGATGATTCTGACAGGAAGGTTTCTGTTGAATTTTCCGTAGAATATATATCTGATTTAGGTGAGGCAGAGAGCTTTTTTGTAAATCTTTCGAATAGTAAAGAAATCGGAATTCATGCATTTATCGAAGAAAATGAGCTTATAGGTATAGGTTTTACAACTGAAATCGGTAAGGCAACATTTATTCCGTGTGCTTTATTTATTACCGCTGATATGATCAAAGAAAGAGTCAGTGCATTATATAATGATAATGAAAATGTCCGTTTTGTTACGAATGATCTAAAGACTTTGCTTAAAGTAGTTCCGATTAAAAATGAGGGCAGGGTGATGGATACATCGATAGCCGCATATCTGCTTAATCCGCTAAAGGATAGTTATGGTTATGATGATATTGCCAGGGATCATCTTGGATTAACGGTTCCTGAAAAGAAAGAACTTCTCGGTAAGAGCGTTCTTAATGTTATGACAATTGAAGATAAAGCAAGCTCACAATATATAGCATACGAGACCTGTATACCGTTTATTGTTAAAGATAGACTTATTGAGGAACTGTCTTCATATGAGATGCTTGATTTATATAATAATATTGAACTTCCGACAGTTTATGTACTTAACAGCATGGAAGTTATCGGAATTCATGCTGATAAGAATGCTCTTATGGATTATAGTGAGATGCTTGGTAAAAATGAAAAAGAACTTCAATCAAAAATATATGACGAGGCCGGAAGGGAGTTCAATATCAATTCTCCAAAACAGTTAGGTGAAGTGCTTTTTGATGAATTAAAGCTTCCTGGTGCAAAAAAGACAAAGACCGGTTATTCAACAAATGTGGACGTACTCAATAAATTAAAAAATGATTATCCGATTGTTGCAGATGTTCTTGATTATCGACAGGTTTCTAAGCTTAAATCAACATATGCCGATGGACTGTCCGTATTTATTAAAGGTGATGATGAACGGATACACGGAACATTTAATCAGACGATAACGGCTACGGGAAGAATAAGTTCGACAGAACCCAACCTACAGAATATACCAATGAGGACAGAGCTTGGGAGAAGTATCCGTAAGGTATTTATTCCAAAGGATGGTTATGTGTTTGCAGATGCTGACTATTCCCAGATTGAATTAAGAGTTCTTGCACATATGTCTGGAGATGAGAATCTTATCGCTGCATTTAAGGCTGATGAGGATATTCATGCTATGACTGCTTCTCAGGTTTTTGGTGTTCCGCTTGATAAGGTTGATTCACTTATGAGAAGAAATGCAAAGGCTGTCAATTTTGGAATTGTTTACGGTATCAGTGCATTCGGTCTTGCGGAGGATCTCAATATTTCGAGAAAAGAGGCATCGGATTATATTGATAGCTATTTTGCAACCTATCCCGATGTAAAGCGGTTCATTGACGAATCTGTGGAGCATGCAAAAAAAACCGGCATGACTAAGACTATGTTCGGGCGCATAAGGCAGATACCGGAGCTTTCATCATCTAATTTTATGCAGAGAAGTTTTGGCGAAAGAGTGGCAATGAATTCTCCGATACAGGGAACGGCAGCCGATATCATAAAGATAGCCATGATAAGGGTTTATGAAAGATTACGTGCTGAACATTGTGAGTCTGAGCTTGTACTTCAGATTCACGATGAACTTCTTATAGAAACGAAGGAAGATGAGGTTGACATTGTAAAAAAGATTCTTGTAGAAGAAATGATGCAGGCGGCTGAACTTAAGGTTCCGTTATCGGTTGAAGCGAGTGTGGGCAGTACGTGGTATGAGGCAAAGTAAGCAGGTGATTTGAGAGGAAATATATGAAAGTTATAGGAATTACAGGTGGAATCGGTTGTGGGAAAAGTGAGGTACTAAAATATCTTGAGAGCCTTGGTGCATATATTGTTGAAGCTGATAAGCTGGCACATACTCTTATGAAAAAGGGCGAGAATGTATATAAAAGAATAATTGATGAATTCGGTAATGATATACTTGCAGAAAATGGCGAGATTGACAGACAATGTTTTGGGGAAATAGTATTTAATGACGAAAGTGCTCTTGATAAACTTAACTCCATTGTTCATCCTGCAGTCAAAGAGTATATTTTAAATGATATAGATAATAAGAACGCAGATGGAAACGTAGATTATTATGTTATAGAGGCGGCTCTTCTAATCCAGGATGGATATCGTGATATATGTGATGAAATATGGTACATATACGCAGATAAGGATACAAGACTTTCGAGGCTTGTAAAAGGGAGAGGCGGAGATGCAACCAAATACGAGAGTGTAATGTATAATCAGGAAACGGATGATTTTTACAAGGTAAATTCCAATGTGGTGATAGATAATAACGGTGATTTTGCAGTAACACAAACTGCATTAAAGGTAATGTTGAACAAATTAATATGATGTGTTACAATTAACACAGTAGTTTCGACGAATACCTTTGTGAATGCATCCGGCAGAATGCATGCCATATTGAGTATTTGAGGCGTAAAGATATGAATTATATGATACGGAGAAGAAAAGAAATATGCCAGTATTAACAAAATATCCGGAACCTCTGGTGTTCGGTTTGGATATAGGTACCAGAAGTATTGTGGGTACGGTGGGATACCGAGAGGGTAAGAAATTCAATATTGTTGCCCAGGCAGTCAGATTTCATGATACAAGGGCTATGTTAGACGGTCAGATTCATGATATTATGAAAATCGGTGAAGAGATCAAAGAAGTCAAGGAACAATTAGAAGAACAGCTTCCGGGAAGAAAACTTAAAGATGTATGTATTGCAGCAGCAGGGCGGGTGTTAAAGACTTCTGTTGGTAAAGGTTTTTATGAATTTGAAGATATTACTACTGTTAATCAGGAATATATTCATTCCTTGGAGCTTATGGGGGTTGAACAGGCTCATGCTAAGATGAATGAAGAGAATGAGTCATCAGATAAATTTTTCTGCGTAGGATATTCTGTAATAAAATATTATCTTAATAACTATGTGATCGGTAATCTTGAAGGACAGAAGGCATATAATATAGGTGCGGATGTCCTTGCTACATTTCTTCCGGAGGAGGTTGTAGACAGCCTGTATGCTGCAGTCGAGATTGCCGATCTTAAGGTCGCCAATATGACGTTGGAGCCTATTGCGGCAATTCAGGTGGCAATCCCGGAGAATTACAGACTTCTTAATATTGCTCTTGTTGATGTTGGTGCAGGAACATCAGATATTTCCATTACCAAAGATGGCAGTATAATCGGATACGGAATGCTGCCTAAGGCAGGAGATGAGCTTACCGAGACTCTTATTAAAGAATATCTTGTGGATTTTGATACTGCTGAGTCAATTAAGATGACAGGTTCAAACAAAAAGACTATTACTTATAAAGATATATTAGGTGTATCTCATAAGATTACACATGATGATGTATATAGTAAGCTTGACCCTGTATTAGATGATATTACCGAGCAGACGGCACGACGTATCATTGAATTGAATGGCGGTAAGCCTGTTGCGGCGGTCTTTGTTGTCGGTGGCGGTGGTAAAATTCAAGGCTATACAGACAAACTTGCGAAGCATCTTAGTCTCCCGACTGAACGTGTTGGACTGCGTGGAAAAGAGGTTTTAGGGGATGTTGATATTCATGTGGAGGATGTTAAGAAGGATTCACTTCTTGTTACCCCTATAGGTATATGTCTTAATTTCTACGATCAGAAAAACAGATTCATTTATCTGACAGTTAATGATGAAAGAGTTAAACTCTACGATAATGATAAACTTACTGTTTTTGATGCTGTTGTTTCATACGGCCTTTCTAATGAGGATGT
>CAJOLO010000009.1 GCA_905235345.1 uncultured Lachnospiraceae bacterium | reverse complement strand
AAAAGATGATATTTTATCTGCAGAGACTGTTCAAATATGTTATACTGTGATTTGTTTAATTTGAAATTATAGATGCAAAAAAGAAGGTGTACATTTTGGAGCAGATAAAAAGAAAAAATGAAGTCGATATGTTGCATGGCTCTTTGGCAAATAAGATTATATTATTTGCGCTTCCCCTTGCAGCCAGTAGTATTTTACAACAGTTGTTTAATTCCGCAGATGTAGCTGTCGTTGGACGATTTGCCGGAAGTGAAGCATTGGCGGCAGTTGGTGCAAATGGATCTGTCATCAATCTGTTCGTGAATTTTTTTGTCGGACTTTCCATCGGCACCAATGTGGTATTGTCCTCATATCTGGGGCAGGCAAAACATAAGCCGGCCCAAAAGACTGTCCACACCTCCATCCTTCTTGCTTTGATTTGTGGAATTATAATGTTAGTAATCGGTTTCTTTTTTGCAGAGAAGATTCTGATTGTCATGTCAACTCCGGCTGATATACTAAAACCTGCCGTGAAATACTTGCGCATCTATCTGTTTGGCATGCCATTTATACTGTTGTATAATTTTGAAGCGGCAATTTTAAGAAGCAAAGGCGATACCGAACATCCGCTTTTTGCACTGCTTATAGCAGGAATTATAAATGTTATATTGAACCTGTTTTTCGTAATTGGATTTCACATGAGTGTCGATGGTGTAGCAATTGCGACAGTGCTTTCAAATGTGGTCAGCTCTATGTTGTTATTATATGTTCTTTTACATGAAAATGAGCCCTTAAAACTCGAAAAAACAAAACTTCATATATCTACCCAAATCGTGTTAAAAATTGCAAAGATTGGAATTCCGTCTGCATTTCAGGCAACCCTATACTCTATCTCCAACGTATTGATTCAAAAAGCCATGAACGGACTCGGTTCTACAGCAATTGCTGCCAATGCAGCAGCACTCAATTATGAATACTTTGCATACTTTTTGTTAAGTGCATTTAGCCAGGCTTGCGTGACCTTTGTCAGTCAGAATTATGCAGCAGGTAATAAAGAGCGTTGCCGAAAAATCGTAAAATATTGCTGGATGTCAGCTGCACTTTCCGAAATCGTTATGAACGGTATCTTCATTGGCTTTGCTCACCCGTTTGCTTCTGTTTTTACGAAGGATTCTGCAGTGGCTGAACTTGCGGTAATCCGTATGATATATGTATTAAGCTTTGAAGTATTTAATATGACTCCTGAGGTTCTGTCCGGTTGCATGCGTGGACTCGGTTACTCGTTCATCCCCGCGATTATCTGCGTACTGGGAATTTGCGGATTTAGAATTATATGGATTTATACGATATTCCAAAGAGTACATACCTATCAACGACTGATTATCGTTTATCCGATCAGCTGGATCATCACCTCTGTTGCAGTCTTTATTGCGTATCTTGCAGTACGAAAACGAATATTGTAAATCAATGTTTTAATAGCTCATGCAATAACTTCCGTTAGCATTAGTCAGGATTCGCCCGTAGCATTCTATCACAGTATCCCCAATGCTCTTGGCATAAACCCTATGACAAAATGCAATAATGCACATCCCCAGACATTTCTGTTTTTTTCATAAAAATAACCTGTTGCAACACAAAACAGCCCTGCGGAAGTCATGTAATATAACGGATAACTTGTATGAAGAACAAAGAAAAACAATGAAGTAATCCATACCGTAAAATGTATATTATCCTTACCGGCCAATATTCTGACATTATTCTGAACGAATGCCTTAATGAATACCTCCTGAAAAAAAGCATTCAACGGATAGAACCACCTTGTTCTCACATTAAGGTACAGCTTAAAATAAGGTCTGGCAGCTATCTTATCATTAAAAGAACCTCGTACAATTCTTATAAGAATCATTGCAATAATCATAAATACAGAGATAATACTTGCACGTATTAATGTCCTCTTAAAGTCCTCCTTCGTTACAAGAATATCATTAAAATTAATCTTCATGGTTGTCTTCATAATATATACAACCATCTCAATCCCCAGAAAAACCATAAGTATTTTTGTCGTAATATATGCATTTCTTGGTCCTGCAGGCATCTTTGTTTTTAGCTGATAAAACTTAAGAATAAGCTGTTGTATTACGAGAGTTGTTATCATAAACAGCATTACCGATTTTGCATGTTTTTTATAATATGAGGTTTCATTAGAATCCAACAAGTATATCTTCCTTTCCATGAGCCTATATAATTTACTATCATATAATTAAGCTTTACCAACTTAGTAAACAATATATCTAAAATATATGCCTATAACCGAATAAAAGGTTTAACTTTATGACTAATTCTTATAAAAAGGCATCCTTATATTGTATTAAAAAAAATACCATAAAAGATTATCACAAAGAAAGAATAATTTCAAGGGCTTAGTGTGTTAGTAATACATTTTTTATTCCGGCATATATTAATTAATATCAGCTATTTTTTCTATAAGGAGCATAATATGTCTAATGTATCATTGAGAGCCTCTCAGAACAATATAGATAAAGGATATCTGAAAATAAATGCAATATCCTCCGACAATTCTTTTCCGATAAATCAAGCCGAAATCGAGATAGCCGACAGTGGTAATCCCGATAATATATTGTTAAAAACTGAAACAAATTCCGATGGATTAAGCGAAAGAATTGAGCTTGAAGCACCTCCGATAGAATACTCCCTTGAACCCTCTGACAACCAGCCATACAGTCTTTATAATATCAAAATATCCGCCCCCGATTACGAGGAAACCATTATCACCGGTGTACAGATATTGTCAGGTGAATTAGGAATTCAAAACATAATACTTGATCCTAAGGAAACCAGCGAACAGACCTACGATCCAACCGTTATAGGCGGGCATACCCTTTGGGAGTACTATCCGCCAAAGATTGCAGAGTCAGAGATAAAGCCCATGAACGAATCAGGCGAAATCGTTCTTTCCCGTGTCGTTATCCCTGAATACATAGTTGTTCATGACGGAACACCATCAGACACCACCGCAACTAATTATTATGTACCGTATAAAGAATATATCAAAAATGTAGCTTCGTCAGAAATCTATGCAACCTGGCCTGAAGCCACCATTTATGCTAATGTCCTTGCAATAATGTCATTTACATTAAACCGTGTGTATACAGAATGGTATCGCGGAAAGGGGTATGATTTTACTATTACCAGTTCCACCGCCTTCGACCATAAATGGATATATCAGAAGACCATCTATGAAAATATCTCTCAGATTGTTGATTCTATCTTTGCCAATTATCTCTCCCGCCCCGGAGTGATACAGCCGATTCTTACCCAATACTGTGACGGCAAAAGAGTCACTTGTCCCAACTGGCTTTCCCAGTGGGGCTCAAAACACTTAGGAGATCAGGGATATTCAGCTATTGAAATTCTGAGAAATTATTACGGAAGTGATATATATATTAATGAAAGCAGCCGTATTTCCGGAATACCGTCATCATGGCCCGGCTACAATCTCTCTGTAGGAGCATCCGGTGACAAAGTAAGACAGATGCAGGAGCAATTAAACAGAATTGCACGCGTATATTCCTCAATACCAACTCTGACAGTTGACGGTATATTCGGTCAGAAGACAAAGTCTGCCGTAGAACAATTTCAGCAGATATTCAATCTCCCTGTCAACGGTATTGTAGATTATTCCACATGGTATAAGATCTCACAGATATATGTAGGTGTAAGCGGAATAGCATCATAAATGTATAAAAGGGCTGCCAATAACAAATTAAATTGTTATGACAGCCCTTAAACTATAACTTAATAATCTTACTCAACGACAATCTTTCTGAAGTTCTTTTTACCTCTCTTGATGATAAAGTCGGAGGCAAACACATCCTTTTCATAGAATGTAACAGGCTCAGTTACCTTCTCATCATTGACGGTAACACCGCCCTGCTGTACATTACGCCTTGCTTCTGCTTTAGATGTGACAAGTTCAGCCTTAACCATAAGATCAAGAATACCAATCTTACCTTCATCATTGAAGTCAGCAGATGTTAAAACAGTTGTAGGCATATTAGCCGCATTACCACCTGAGAACAATGCTCTGGCACTCGCTTGTGCTTTGGAAGCTTCTTCCTCACCATGTACGAGCTTTGTAAGTTCAAATGCAAGTATTTCTTTAGCTTCATTTAACTGGCTTCCCTCCCAGGAATCCATCTTCTCAATCTCCTCAAGAGGTAAAAATGTAAGCATACGTATGCATTTTAATACATCAGCATCATCTACATTTCTCCAATACTGATAGAATTCAAAAGGAGAAGTCTTGTCAGGATCGAGCCATACAGCACCGGACTGTGTCTTACCCATCTTCTTTCCCTCGGAATTAAGAAGTAAAGTAATTGTCATTGCGTAAGCATCCTTACCAAGTTTTTTTCTGATAAGCTCTGTACCGCCAAGCATATTGCTCCACTGATCATCGCCGCCAAACTGCATATTACAGCCGTATTTCTGGAACAGATTATAAAAATCATAACTCTGCATAATCATATAGTTAAACTCCAGGAATGAAAGTCCCTTCTCCATTCTCTGCTTATAACACTCAGCGCGTAACATATTATTAACCGAAAAGCACGAACCAACCTCTCGAAGAAGCTCAATATAATTAAGATCCATAAGCCAATCGGCATTATTGACCATCAAAGCCTTACCATCTGAGAAATCAATGAATTTACTCATCTGCTCTTTAAAGCATTCACAATTATGCTGAATAGTCTCCGGCGTCAACATCTGTCTCATATCTGTTCTACCGGTCGGGTCGCCGATCATTCCGGTACCACCGCCAATAAGTGCAATTGGCTTGTTACCTGCCATCTGTAATCTTTTCATAAGGCAAAGAGCCATGAAATGTCCCACATGCAGGCTGTCAGCCGTAGGGTCAAATCCAATATAGAATGTAGCTTTACCATTATTGATCAACTCTTTAATCTCTTCTTCATCTGTCACCTGAGCAATAAGACCTCGCGCAACTAACTCGTCATATACTGTCATTATGTTTCCTCTCTTTCATAAAATTATAATTATAACTAAAGCAAAATTATTAATGATAATATTGATAATTATAGATGTTAGTCGAAAGCAATTAAATTTGTTATATAGTAGTAACAACCACAGCCAGCAAGAGAACCGGAAATTATACTTAGAAACTATTATTTTCGTACAGCAGGAATACAAAGCACTGCAAATTCCCGATTCTCTTGTGTCCGCCCTAAACGTAAAAAGTACTTAACCGCAATTTAGTGATGGAACAACCTGATCTTCGTGAAGCACATAGCCATTCCATACTTATTACAGGTCTCGATAACATTATCATCTCTTATGGAACCACCCGGCTGAGCGATATACTTAACGCCGCTTCTGTGAGCTCTCTCAATATTATCACCGAATGGGAAAAATGCATCAGAGCCAAGAGAAACATCTGTTAACGTATCAAGCCATGCTCTCTTTTCCTCTCTGGTAAATACTTCCGGTTTCTCTGTGAAGAAATTCTCCCAGGTTCCATCAGCAAGAACATCCATATAGTCATCGCTCATATATACATCAATAGTATTATCTCTGTCAGCTCGTCCGATATTATCTTTAAATGGAAGATTAAGAACCTTAGGATTCTGACGAAGATACCAGTTATCAGCCTTGCCGCCTGCAAGTCTTGTACAATGAATTCTGGACTGCTGACCAGCTCCGATACCTATTGCCTGTCCACCCTTTGCATAGCATACAGAATTAGATTGTGTGTACTTAAGTGTGATCATTGCTATTGCAAGATCGATCTTTGCAGATTCCGGAATCTCTTTGTTATCCGTTACAACATCTGCAAATAACTCATCATCAATAACAAGCTCATTTCTTCCCTGCTCGAATGTAACTCCGAACACATCCTTCTGCTCAACCGGTGCCGGAGTGTAGTTCTCGTCGATCTTGATGATACAGTAATTACCCTTCTTCTTGCCCTTTAATATCTCAAGAGCTTCCGGCTCATAACCCGGAGCAATGATTCCGTCTGATACCTCGCGCTTTATAAGCTTTGCGGTAGCCACATCACACACATCAGAAAGTGAGATGAAATCACCAAATGATGACATTCTGTCCGCACCTCTTGCTCTGGCATATGCACTGGCAAGAGCAGAAAGCTCACCCATATCATCCACCCAGTATATCTTTCTCTCGACATCGGAAAGAGGAAGTCCTACCGCTGCACCTGCCGGAGATACATGTTTAAATGAAGTAGCTGCAGGAAGTCCCGTAGCCTTCTTAAGTTCCTTAACCAACTGCCAGCCGTTAAATGCATCAAGCAGGTTGATATACCCCGGCTTACCGCAAAGAATCTCAATAGGAAGCTCGCTTCCATCCTTCATAAATACCCTTGATGGTTTCTGATTCGGATTACATCCGTACTTCAACAAAAATTCATTCATCTTTTTTCTCCTTTTATATTTACTAACTATTTAGGCGTTTGCCATTCATCTAATTATTTTTGTTAATAATCTTTGTCTCATATTCTCCTGTGGTAATATCAATATATCTGACAAACAACGAAACTTTATTATCCTCATTAAGATTATTCCACACAAGTTCTGCGAACTCATCCATATTGTCGGGAATATCAACAAGTGTCGGCTCTCCTTCAAAACTCGGCAATGGATTGCCGTCTCCCATATATGTATGTATGAAATGTCCTTCTCCGCTAACAGGGTTCTCATATGCAAATGTATAACGGTTACATGCATCAGGATTACCGTTATTACTCTTTAATATTGACATGGCATAATTATAATTGCCACCATCAATATGAAGAATTCCGGAGATTCTCGGAGTATAATTCGGTGCGTCAGGTTCGAACTCTCTGGTACGAAGTGCCTGTTCAAAAGTAAACTGCTTATTCATAAGATCATATATGGTATCTGTCTGATCACCATTTGTCACAATAGTCTTATTACCGAGAACTCTTACGGGAGCATATATTATAAGACTAGGGTCTTCAAGCTTTGAAGGATCATAAGCCTCGGTGCGGATTCCCTCACCTTCCTCCACAAAAATTCGATTTCTACTGTTCTCACTTCTGCCCATGATAAAATAGGCGATTGCCGCATGCTTGCCATCCGGTGTCTTTCCGATAACAATTCCTCTACCCGGATATGTGGTAGAAGAAAGCTCTGCTGCCAATGATTTCATCTCCATAATACATCCTCCTTGTTTATCCTATGATAAAAAATAAACCGTCCAGGTATCCTTAAGGAGCCCAGACGGTCGGCTTCGCGATATATGTTGTGCTCCCATGTGGTTACCCACTACCGTCAGTCACACAACCGCATATAAATATAATACAGTATTTTGCAAAAGTTGCAAGTAATTTTTTTAAAAACTTTTATCTGTTATAATCAAGAATTACATCAATCCATAGGATCGGAAATAAGTTCCGCGATAGTTTTATAATCCATTCCTTTATTTATCTTATGCGTACCGACACTAATTCTACTGGCATAACCATTTTCAATAAGATAATCGTCAAATTCTGAAGCATTATCAATGACACCCAACTCTTGAAGCTTCTGACAGACCGGATAAGATGAAGACCCTCTGTCTATTGTTATTTCAACTGTTTCATTCCCGGAATTATTACTATTATCCGTATTATCTGATAATGCACTGTTATCAGTGGAAGAATCATCATTAGAAGCAGTATCCTCAACCTCTGTTGACGTTTCCGTCAAATCCGTCTCCTCTTTATTCTCCTTAACTTCTTCCGTCGAAACAGCTTCTTCAGTTGAAATTGTTTCCGTCGAAACAGCTTCTTCTTGATTCTCTTCGGTAGAAGCCTCAGATTGTTTATTATCAATTATCTTATTAATCGGATCATTAGCTTCGACCATTCCCAGCTGCTTCGCTCTTTCAATTATTTCATCATCCGACAAAGAAGACGGACTGTTTTCATGATATGCCACCAGTAAAATAATGGAAGCAAATATTATACCTATTCCGATTCCTCTCAAATAATATTTAAATTTCATGTTTAATCTCCCTGGTATAAATCAATTACAAGTTTAACTTCTCCTACCCCAAGTCCCATTTCCTTTGCAATATCAATTATAGAATTTCCATTACCATACATTTCAAGAATAATATCATTTACGTTAGTATCGTTCTTAAAATCATTTTCTAAAACCTCATCAAAATCAATATCTGTCTTATCAATTTCTGCAAAAATATCCTCTATTGATTCATCAATTGATTCATCTGCTGACTCGTTCAATGGTTCATCTGCTGACTCGTTCATCGTTTCATTAGTCGTCTCTGAATTCTCTGATTCTTTATTATCATCGGATTCAACATCACCATCATCACTTTCTATATCAATATCCATCGGCTCTTTTGATTCTTTATGATGATCGTTACTATCAGATATTTCATTGCTGATACTGTTTAATTGAGATTGCATAATCTGTTCTTCGTTATTTTTAATTTGTGAAGTTTCATGCATAGATTGCTTTTTCTCTTTGTCAGTTGCATTATCAGCAGCAGTTTGTATATATTCACCGGATTTCAATTTTTGCAAAATCTTATAAAGCTTATCCTGCTCCCCTATGGTTTCAGTTATTAAATCTTTGATTTCCTTTTTAGACGAATCAACATCTTTGACGGTTTTCATTATTTCCTTCTGCTTGTCATCGAGCATACTGTAAAGAAACATGACCTGCTTATGATTATTCTCAATTTCTTCACAAACAGCAACCGCATAATCGCCCAATGCCATTGTCTTTTCATTGGCCATATTCGATAATGATTCATTAGTCTGATACAATATATCCTTTGCCTGATTGGCAATAACATCCTCAATCTTTCGCTTTATTATCTGCAATTCTCTGTCGGAAAATTCATAGCTTTCGTCAACAGTCATAAGATCAATCAGGTTACTTTCTTCTTTTTTTCCAATTCTCTCTGAAATGATAAAGCTTGCAATAACAAATGCTATTCCAACAATAATCATTACAACAACCGTACTCGTCATTGTTACTCTCCTTATATCTGAAAATTAACTCTTGGCGGCTCTTTCTTTCTAACGCCATCTTCTACTCCGGTATCAGCTGTATCATCACCGATATCATCCTGCTTTTTTTTTCGTTTTCTGGGATTACTGTATGTACCATTACCTTCTTCTTTAGCATCATACTTATATTCAGTAAATGCATTCGGATCTTTTTGAATGACAGCCTCACTATTATGTTGTATCTCTTTTGCAACCTCAGTGGCGGCATCAGTGTTGGTATTCGCTATCTTCTGTTGCTCTACCTGACGCTCATTTCCAACCGACTCTGTACGTGGCAATATCATCTGCATGTCAATCGGACGAATCATCTAACCACCTCCAATTACGTGGACTATTATATCAATTTTTATTACATAAAACAACAAACTATTTTACAATTTATTATATTGATTTCAATAACACATATAATAAATCAAGATTTTATAATCATATTGGCAGACTTATAACATCCGCTCCTTTTACCTTAAACTGACATCTGCTTAACGAATCCTTGACAGGATACACTCTATTGGAAATATAAAGAGTTACACCCGGAAATATTGTCTGATTTACAATAATCCTACCATCCTTATTATCCTCTATCTCCTGCTTAAGAGTGATATATTCCTCTGATTCAACATCCAGCTCATTTGTTAAAGTTTTTAACTGCTCTCCAGCCTCTTTGGCTAAAGCAACCTGATTAGGAAGAAGCTTCACACCACTCGCCAGCTTCTTTTTAAGCGATTCGAGAGTCTTTTTATTTTCTAACATAAGCTTCTGTTTCTCATTAATGGAATTGGTAAGTTCCTTAAATCTTTCCATTACCTCAGGTTTGACGCCCACTCTTAGGTCAGTTGCAGTATTCATTTTATTACCGAAAACACTGGCTTCAATCTTCTTGCCGGCAGACACGGATCCACCTATTACAAAACCCTTTCTTCCACTTACTATAACCGCCTCTTCCGCTTGAATAACGGAATGAAGGCTCGAACCTGTATTAACTATATTACCGGCTTTTACATTGCTGCTTTCAATAAACTTCGTAACAATATCATTACCTGCCTGAAGAACTCCTTTACCCATGCCCTGAATTCCCCGCTTCAAAACGATATTACCACCTGCAATTAAAGTTGCACCCTCTACTACACCATTCACTTCAATATCGCCTGACGCTTCAACCTTAAATCCGGAATGGACATTACCCGCAATTACAACATTACCGTCATACTTAACATCGCCGGTAGAAGGATCAACATCTGCCGGAACACTGTAGGTATTCGATACAAATACCATATCTCCCTCTAATTTGACATCGCCATCCGCTTCAGAATATATTTTTAATTTATCTTCGGACAACTTAATATTCTTTCCGTATTTCAAAATCTTCTTATTAACACTTGCAGGCGGTATCCTGTTGCCAAATATATCCATACCATCCTCACCAAACACCTCCGGTGTAAGCTCTGCCAACAGATCCCCTTTCTTTACAGGTACAAAAAGTGAGAGTTCATGAAAATCAACAGTACCATCTTCAAGCTGCTTAGGAGCAGCTGTCGGATTAGTATTGAAATGATACGTTATAAATGCATCCTTACCTTGAACAACAGGTTTACCTTTGGCAATCGGTATATCCCTGCAGAATTGTCTCCCCTTCATGTAAGCATTAATAATCTTATCAGACACTCCGTATGTGATCTTAAATCTGGCTAATTCACTTCGAATTTCTTTTTCAGACATAAACTTTCCATTTTTCGACGGAGGATAAAATCTGATTATTGCCATCATCTTATCATCTGAAATACTAACCTTAGCTTTCTCTCCGACCTCCCCGATCAGGGTTTTCGAAATAAGAATATCAGTTTCTTTTGTGTTGTTGGTAATAACTTTATAGATAGCTACCTTATCATAATCTTTAATTCCACAGCCATCAAGATACTCCAACAATTCAGCAAGGTCAATCGGTTTACCGTTATCCATCGCCGGATATAAATGTAAATAAACTCCATCCTGACGTATATCTAACTGAAAATAAGCATTTGTATACCTCATGGCTATCCCCCCCCTTTATTATAATTGATCATATAAAATCATAATCATTCGTCATCTGTTACTTCGAAACGTTCCGGTGAAAAATCTGCCGGGATATTCATAATTTATTATTCCCCTGTCAACCCATAAGTAATTCAAAATACTTACCTAAATGCTTCTTCATCTTTTCTAATGCTTTAGAATGAAGCTGTGATATTCGTGATTCGGAAACATTAAGTACCTTAGCCACTTCCTTCAATGTAAGATCTTCATAATAATATAAAAGAACAACCTTCTTCTCTTTCTCGGTAAGAAGCTCTAACGCCTCCATTATCATCTTCTTTACTTCATCATTGTCAATAGATTCTTCGGGATCAATATATGTTGTATTACGAAATTCCTTGACACTGCCATCCGTTCCCTGCTCCATGAATTCATCCAGTGAAGCAATATTGGAAATATTGGTCTGACCTTCCCAATTTCTGTATTCATCAATAGAAATCCCAAGACGTTCAGCAATATCCCGATCTGTATAATTAACACCTTTTTCCTTTTCTAAAGAAACAACTGCCGATTCAATCTGTTTCTGTTTTTGTCTTACAGAACGCGGAATCCAATCCATCTTACGAATCTGATCAAGAATCGATCCGCGAATACGCAGACTTGCATATGTTTCAAATTTAATATTCTTATCAAAATCAAACTTATCAATTGCATCGATAAGACCAAAAATCCCATAGCTTACCAAATCATCATAATCAACTGTATAACCTAAATACATATTAAGCTTTCCGGCAACAAGTTTAACCAACGGAACATATTCAACAATAATCTGTTCACGAAGTTTATTATCTTTTGTCCTGTTATAATCTTGCCAAAGCTTAACTCTTTTTGCTTCATCCATTATTACACCCCACAAACCGAAAAAGAATAACCGGATTACTCCGACTAAGTTAAAATTCCTCTTCAGTAATAGTATCTTCTTCTAACGGCTCCTTAACATCATCCTGCATATCTGTATCGTCCGGCTGCTCCTCATCCTCTTCTTCAGAATCATTCACATCCGATGGCTGTTCCATATACTTCTGAAGAATTTCAACAACGAGAGTACCGATAAAATAAAATATAAGTATTACCACTAAAACAATCAGCAGGGAAACCGTAACATCCCTGCCTGTTCTCATATTAATAATCAGTGCAATCAGACCGGCCAATAAAACGATAAATGCTCTTATATATTGCAGTTTCATAAACCAACTC
Organism: uncultured Lachnospiraceae bacterium; assembly: GCA_905235345.1. Taxonomy (GTDB): domain Bacteria; phylum Bacillota; class Clostridia; order Lachnospirales; family Lachnospiraceae; genus CAG-590. The sequence continues at coordinate 5,382 of CAJOLO010000009.1, read as the reverse complement.
CTAAATCTGTTTATCCAATTTTCCGGCGCAATGAATCAGTAACATCTTCGTATCAATATCAAAACTAATTGTCCTTCCGTAATCAGCACCGCAATCTTCTGCCACTATCGGTATATTGTATGTTTTTAGTATCTTTTTAACCGAGTCAATATTACGATCCCCAACAGCTCCGATATCTGCTTTGCCGGAAAACTTGAACATCCTGGCTCCCCCGGCAATCTTTGCTTTCATTACACTCCTGTGCATTCCCCTTTTTTCCAAGGCAGCTACCATATCCTCTATTCCGGTATCAGCAAATTTTGCCCGATTAGTATAATTTCTGATTTCTTCGCTTGATGGTAACATTATATGAAGCAACCCACAAAATGAATCATTTAACGTATATATTACGATTCCAACACACGAACCTAATCCAATTGTTGTAATTGTATCAGGTGCATCACACAATTTCCAATCAGCAATACCAACTTTAATAACCTTCGCCATATTAATTAACACCCGATCCCTAATGCAGTAAATATACGCTTATACGCTTCCTCATCAGCAACAAAAATCAAATAACCATCAATCCATTCATTATTATCCCGAAATTTTGAGTCAATAATCAACGCATCGTCACTGACCTGTCCTAATTCAATCAACGGCAAATCAAGAACAGAGCCGGCCATATCAATACAGATTCCCGGAGGTTCTGTATGAACTTTAAGATTAGTCAATGTGCTGATAGAAGACAGATATGCACTCATCAGTATATTACCGACCTCCTTAAGTGCAGATCTGTCCATTGCATCAAAATCTACCAAGCCTTCCCCATAGGTTCTGTTAAGCATTGAGCCGGCTAGATTCTTTGCATCTTCAATTTCAAGAACAAAAAGAACCATTCCCGAAACATCCCCTTTAAAACCGGTAAGGATAGCGGCAACTATTGTTTCTGCCCCGCCAACCATCTCAGAGACATCATCAAAGCTCATAATCTTAACACTTGGTATATCCATACGAAGATTATTATTCAATAGCATCGCCAATGAAGTTGTCGCATTACCTGCACCGATATTGCCGATTTCCTTAAGGACATCTAATTGTTCACTTGAAAGATCCTTATAACTCATAAAAACATCCCCTATGCTTTTATCATGAAATAATCATAGTTATATCAAAATATAAAAATATTACATATAATGACTATATCAAGCATTATCCAATTCCTGAATAATCTCCTGAATATTCAACAAAGAGATCAAAGTGTCCTTATACTTTCCGACACCTAGCAGATGAACCCCCTGCTCATCTCTTGCAGCTTTTTCAATATTACTTTCATCTAAAGTTACAACCTCTCTGACCTCATCAACAAGAATTCCAATCTTCGCACCATTATCAGGTTTTAAGATAATCATTCTGGTTGCATTGGTGTATTCCTTATCAGGAAGACCAAAACGATTTCTAAGACTCAGTACAGGAATAATCTCACCGCGAAGATTTATAACACCGGGGAAATATGACTGAACCTTAGGTACTCTTGTAATTCGTTCCATTCTTACAATATTATCAATAAACGAGATATCAATACCATATTGCTCCTGATCCAGCTTTACAACTATATACTGTTTTGGTTCTGCTAAGATTTCATTTTCATCCATGCTATCTTACCCCCTTAAATTAATGAATTAGAATCAATGATAAGAGCAACTCCACCATCTCCTAATATTGTTGCACCACTGATGATTTTAGGAATATTAATATATTTTCCGAGTGGCTTAATAACAATTTCCTGCTGTCCCAAAAGGTTATCGATAACAAGTCCTGTCTGTTTATCACCCTTCTTAACGATAACTACAACAAGATTCTCAGGTTCTTCCTCTCTCGGAGGACAATCCAACACTTCATCAAGTCTTACAATAGGAATTACATTACCTCGAAGATTAATAACTTCTTTCTGTTGTACATACTTGATATCACTAACCATAATATCCTCAATTGTTACAATTGAATTAAGAGGAATTGCATATTTCTCATCTCTGACTTCAACCATAAGAGCCTGGATAATAGCAAGTGTTAACGGCAGTCTTACCGTAAACTTAGTTCCCTCGCCAAGCTTTGTACTTACTTCAACATCACCGCCAAGGCCCTCAATCTTGTTCTTGACTACATCAAGACCAACGCCTCGTCCTGATATATCCGAAATCTTCTCCGCAGTAGAAAATGCAGGTCTGAAAAGAAGATCGACGGCTTCCTTTTCAGACAGCTGTTCAGCCTGTTCTTCTGTAATGATTCCCTTTTTAATAGCCGAAGCCTTAACCTTCTCGACATCAATACCACGACCATCATCAACAACCTCGATAGTAACATTATTACCATCCTGATATGCATTGAGCTGAATTGTACCAACCTGAGGTTTTCCAAGCTTAAGACGTTCTATTGTCGGTTCAAGTCCATGATCAGCTGAATTTCTCAACATATGCATCAAAGGATCACCGATCTCATCAATTACGGTACGATCAAGTTCTGTCTCCTCACCTGTCATAACAAGTTCCATCTCTTTGCCGAGTTTCTTGGAGAGGTCTCTGATCATTCTGGGGAATCGGTTCACAACGCTCTCTATAGGAACCATTCTAACCTTCATAACAGATTCATGCAGGTTGGTTGTAACTCTCTCCAGATATTCAATCTGCTCGTTAAAGCTCTGATTAGCTGCTTTATTGTCCTTTCCTGCAGACATGTTACTGTTACTTACGGAAACAAGTCCGTTCTTTGCAATAATAAGCTCACTGACAAGATTCATAAGTACATCGAGCTTTTCAATATCAACACGAACGGATCGTCCAGCAACAGGCTTTGCAGTTTTCGTTGTCGTTGCAGATGTCTTCTTATTCTCTTTCTTTTCTTTCTTCTCTCCTGTTTCCTGTACAGAACTGATAACCTCGACATCTGAAGGAATCTCATAGTTATCTATAACCACCTCTTTTATCTCAGATACATCTTCAATTACCTTCTTAACATCATCAATCTTCTTTTCGGAAATGATCAGCATAGAAAAGTCAAGATCAAACTTCTCGTCCTCAATATCCTGAACACCGGGAACAGATTTGATTATTTCACCGATTCCCTCAACCCCTTTAAATACAAGAAACGCCCTTGCCGCTTTAAGAATACAGCTCTCATCGACATATACGGTAGCTCCGTACACGTTGAGATTCTTAGCTTTAGCTTCTGTAATAGCATTCTTCTCAAAATCAGCAATATCGATATGTAAATACTTACGTTTATCTTCAACTTCGGAATTATCAGCTGAAGAAGTTTCTGTTTTTTCGGATACATCATTTTGAGCGGGGGCGGTATCAGTAGCAGATGCACCGTCTGACGCCGGAGCACTATCACCCTCTAAACATGCATTAAGCATATTAATAATTTCTTCATTATCATTCTCACCCTCATCCGAAGTATTGATAATACAATCAAGATACTCTTCAATCGCATCAAGGCACTTGAAAACAACGTCAACAAGGTCAGGTGTTACACTCATCTTACCTTCTCGAATCTTGGAAAATACATTCTCCATATCATGGGTTAAGCGCTGCATACGTTTAAAGCCCATAGTTCCTGCCATTCCCTTTAAAGAATGTGCCGCACGGAAAATCTCATTGATAGTATCAATGTTATCAGGCTCAGCCTCTAACACTAACACTTGATCATTCAGATTTTGCAAATGTTCTTTTGTTTCATCAATAAACATCTCAAGATATTGACTTAAATCCATCTTAGTGCACCCCCATTTTTTTATTAATTTCTTTACCTATGCCTTCTAAAGGTAATACTTCATCAGCAATACCATGTTCAACAATAGCCCTGGGCATACCATAAACAACACATGTTTCCTTATTCTGTGCAATTGTAAATATGTTATGATTACCTCTAAGCTCATTGATACCTAAATAGCCGTCAGCCCCCATTCCGGTAAGAACAACACATAATATATAATCTAATGAAGCAGATACCAGACTTTTCAGTGTAACGTTAGCACAAGGTCTGAGGCCTCCTATAGGATCGGACATATTCTCTTTGAATTGAAAATATCCTCTGCGATCTTGAATAATTTCCAGATGTTTTCCCCCCGCAGCAAGATAAACATGTCCATTCTCCAAATATTGACCATCAACAACCTCACTGACTTCAATCTCACTCATTTCGTTCAATCGCCCGGCCAAGGTTGTTGTAAACCCCTTCGGCATATGCTGTACTATAACAACCGGAGCCGGAAGATTCTTGGAAATAAATGGTACAACGCTTTGTAAAGCTTTCGGACCACCTGTTGAGCTGGCTATCATAACAAGTTTAGAAATCTTGTTGTCAGCCATTTATACACCTCATGATATTTCTCTTTTTATATTATACCAAATCCACCCTTCACATAAGTGTATAGTAATACTATTTCAATGTTTTTGTATAATAATTTTTAACATTTTTCACAGTTCTTAGCGAATATTATCTATTTATTCCATTCCACTTTCTTTTGATCGTATTTTTCTTTGAGTTTCGAATATATATCTTATTAATTGTTCGCGATCTTCCCTGTCCATTCTGTAAAACTTTATTCTTTGATCATATATTGCCGAATTATTTTCGTTTCTTTCAGAACGCAACAAATGTGCATAAGCATACATAACCTTGTTTTCGTTATCAATTGAATATTCAAAGCACACTTGAAGCATAGAATTAATCTCTTCCTTCGAAGCAGAAACAAAGCGAATACCACCCCCGCTTAAATCAAGCATAATTCCTTTTTTCCACTCATCTTCTTCTACCTGTGCATTAGATGGCCTGCCAAGTTCAACTTCCTTACGCTCATCAGCACTTAACATTCTGTATTTTAACGAATTTCTGCAGCTTAATCTGTAGTACTCTCTTCTTTGTATTTTTTTTAGATCAGTAAGCTGACGTAATGCAAGTAAAAACAGCGCATCCTTTTTATATCTACCGCTCACAAGCATTCTGCAATTAAGAAGTCCTGCCTTTGTATAAAAAGTCGTATCATATTCATCATCAACATTAAGCGGAATAACTTTTCCCTCTGAAATCGGCATAGCAACCAACATATCTCCGTTATCGGCTTCATCCAAAACCTGACTTATATATATAGGAGTTTCTTTATCCGGGTCAACGGAAAGATGCCCTTCAATTTTTTTTAGATCCAATTTATCACCAATATTAATTCGAAAATCCATAAATAACCTTTCTTATCATTCATGCCCCGCTAAAAATTATTCAAAGTATCGCAGAACAATCAGACTCTCTTCTTTTTTGTTTTTATAAAATTCAGAAGAACCTTCGCAATTCCTGACGATTTTTCTTCATCAACCGGCAGATTAAGTAACCTGTTGCAAATAT
>CAJOLO010000008.1 GCA_905235345.1 uncultured Lachnospiraceae bacterium | reverse complement strand
CTGTTCTTCTCCGAAAGCTCCTTAAAATGATCTATTCCGATTAGCTTAACCCCTTCTTCAGACTCGATATCCCGATCAATATCGTAAGGAATCGCCAGATCGACCAGTAACATAGTGTGCTCTTCCTGACGAGCCACGCAAAACTCATCCTTTGTCAGTGTATAATGCGGACTCTTCGTTGCACTGACGATTGCTGACACACCGCTTAGATAGTCATATCGTTTTGCAAAATCTATCCACGTCATTTCATCCGACTGCCAGAGATTATCGGAAGACGGATGACTTCTGGATGTTCCTATCACCGATATCCCCTTATCAATAAGATCCTTTGCAACAATCGAGCCTATCTGGCCACTTGCTCCAATTACCATTACACTGCAGGTATCATCTGACAGTTCTTTATCATCTGCCAACTCTCTATCATCTGCCGACCATATATCATCTTCCTGCTCTCTATCATCACCCTGAACACCTGCGTCCACATTCTCTGTCACCGCCTGTTTTCTGATATATTCCTCTACGTAATTCGCTGTCAGAGTCCCGATAGATACAGGCGTTTCCGAAATATGAGTCTCCGATTTTGTAAGTCTTGCACAGTTAAATGCGCCCTGAAATAATATATTAAGCTCTGCATCTGTGGCACCTATACTCTTAGAGAGCTGATAAGCATCTTTTGTCTGATGCAGAATCTCATCCTCTCCAAGAACCATGGAGTCAAGGCCACACACAACCTTATACAGATGTCTGACCGCCCGTTCTCCCTGATAGAAAAGACAATTTTTCAGGATTTCATTATGTGACAAACCCTTATATTCGGAGAAAGCCTCCTCTATCTGTTTAAGGCTTCGCACTTCCCCGTTTTCCCAAAAACCAATCTTATCTGCTTCATATTCATTGTGATTCGCTGCATCATCATTCACTGTTTCATTGCAATTCGTCGTTACATTGTCATTCGCTGTCTCATTGCAATTCGTCGTTACATTGTCATTCGCTGTCTTATTGCAATCCGTCGTCACATCATCATTCACTGTCTCATTGCAATTCACCGTCACATATAGTTCATTGCGATTGCATGTAGATAGCACAACTCCACCGGATATAATTCCATCATGTATAAGACGTCCGAGGAACTCCTTCTGCTCATCAGCAGAAAATGAAAAATGCTGTCTTAACTTATCTGTTGTTTTTTTATAACTTACACTTATACAAAGCATATAATATCATCCTTTGAATATATTTATTGTATCTATGAAGCATAGCTGAATACATACCACTATCCTATTATATTGAAAATGCACGATTAACGCAAGAAACAGAAATAATTTGCACTGTTAAAACGCAGCCTGTAATTACAACAGGCTGCGTTTCTATTATGGAAATCATACTTTATCTTATTATATTCCTATCTGTTAATATAGTAACTTTGATGTTCACTCTGACTAAGTTAAATCATATAACGTAATACCACTCCTCGCTCTGATGCACTTCTTCTGTACGGCGAGCTTTGCCTCCCGTCTTATATTCAAGCTCCTGATTCTTGATACTTACTCTTGTATCTGCAGGTATAGAACTTGTGATAAACGCATTACCGCCGATAACCGCATTTTTTCCGATTACCGTCTCTCCTCCCAGGACAGAGGCACCGGCATAGATGGTAACATTATCTTCAATAGTAGGATGTCTCTTCACACCCGAAAGCTTCTGTCCTCCTCTTGTAGATAATGCACCGATAGTCACTCCCTGGTATATCTTCACATTCTCTCCGATAACTGCTGTCTCTCCGATAACAACACCTGTTCCATGATCGATAAAAAAGTACTTCCCAATCGTCGCTCCCGGATGAATGTCTATTCCTGTTTCAGAATGAGCATACTCTGTCATAAGTCTTGGCAGTACAGGAACATTGAGTTTATAAAGTTCATGTGCAATCCGGTTTATGGTGGATGCCATCAGTCCAGGATAAGAAAGAATGATCTCCTCATAGCAGCCTGCGGCCGGATCTCCATCCAATGCAGCCTGAAGATCTGTATCAACATATTTTCTGACAAGCGGCAGTTTTGCGAAAAACTCCTTACATATACGATAGCTTTCAACAGCCCTCTCATCATCTGTATAAACACCTCTCATTTTACAAAAATCCAGTGCGAGATAAACCTGCTTATTCAGATGATAAAATATATCCTCTATCAAAACCGCAAAATTATGCTTGGGATTATATATCTTATATGCCTTATCCCGAAAATATCCCGGAAAAACAATCTGAAACAGATTATGTACCAGTTCTCTTACCTCTGCCTTATCAGGCTTATTATATATATCTATCTCATCGATAGCCTTTCCCGATGCATAATCAGCAACTATTGTTTTGACGATCTGCTCAATTTCCTGCTCATCTATTATTTCATTCATATGGCTCAATCTTCCTTTTATAATATTTTTATCTGATATTATGGTTTAGTTACGTTGATAGTTTAAGGCAGGCAAGATAGTTTACCCTGCATAAAGATATCATTCTACCCGCCTGCCGTTTAACAAAGCATATTTGTTACTATACTCACCCAATGTCATTAACTTAAGCATTGGGGTTCACCCTCAAGGGGAAGACTTAAATAATTGACATTGATACTCATCACTTATAGATGTGTGAATCTTATCCAACGAGATAAATATCTATGCAAATGTCTTCAGCACCTTGACCAGCGCATCGATATCATCCGGTGAATTGTAAAGTGCTAATGTCGGACGTACCGACCCCTCATATCCGAAATGACGAAGTACCGGTTGTGCACAGTGATGTCCTGTACGCACCGCGATCCCATAACTGTTAAGTCTTTCTCCGACTTCTTCGTCTGAATAACCGTCCAGCTTAAATGATAACACAGATGCCTTATTCGCTGCGGTACCGATCAGGTGAAGGCCTTTAACCTTCTTCATCTCGGCAATCGCATACTGCAATAACTCATGCTCCCATTTATTAACTGATGGCATTCCTATGGCTTCAAGATACTCAAGTGCAGCTCCAAGACCTACTGCATCCGCAATACTTCCGGTTCCTGCCTCGAATTTATTAGGTGCCGGATTATATATAGTTCTCTCAAAAGTCACATCGGCTATCATATTACCACCGCCGTGATACGGTCTTGCCGCCTCTAAGAGTTCTTTCTTTCCATATACCACACCTATTCCTGTAGGTGCGAATATCTTATGTCCGGAGAACACGAAGAAATCTGCATCCAGAGCTGATACATTAACCGGAATATGTGCAACTGACTGTGCTCCGTCGATCAATATCCTCACTCCGTGTCTGTGGGCAATCGCAACAAGCTCCTCGACAGGCGTTACCGTTCCAAGTACATTGGAAACATGGGTAACGGATACGAATTTCGTTCTCTTTGTGAATAGTTTTTCATATTCATGAAGTTCAAGTTGTCCATCCTTATCGCATGGAATCACCTTGATAACTGCCCCGGTCTCCTCTGCTATAAGTTGCCATGGAACAATGTTTGCATGATGCTCCAGAATGGATACTATTATCTCATCTCCCGGCTGGAGAGTCGGTTTAACATAAGCATTCGCCACTAAGTTGATTGCCTCTGTGGTTCCACGTACGAACACGATCTCATTGGCAGACGGTGCACCGATGAATCTCCTCACTGTCTCTCTTGCATTCTCATATGCATCTGTTGATCTTGCCGCAAGGGTATGTGCTCCTCTGTGCACATTGGAATTCTCATGCTCGTAATAATATGTAAGTCTGTCTATCACTGCCTTAGGTCTCTGGGTGGTTGCACCGTTATCAAGCCATACAAGCTGATTACCGTTAATCTGCTCTTTAAGAATTGGAAAATCATCCCTGATCTGTGCCAATGTCTTACTGCCGACTATTATAGTATCATTTCTTGTTGTTCCTTCAGACTTCGTCGAATTACCGTTTCTCACTTTATCTCCGCCAAGTGAAGTTGGTGCATTGACAGCTCTGTCATTCTTCTTAGCCTGTTCCTGAGATACCACCGCAGGTGAATATGACTTAGTGTTCGGGGTTACAATGCTCTCAGGCTTTGCTGCATCCTGAAGATAAGCATTTGCCGGATCATTCACTGCTTCAACGCCCTTTAACCAGTCCTCTGTTGATGCACCTCCGTAACCGAAAGGATGCTCCCAGTCAAACTCACCATTCTTATCATATGAATTCTCTGCGTGATTCAGATACTCACCGTAAGAGCTGCCCTCCTCGTGAAAAAGATGCTCATAAGCCTGTATCGTCTTATTCTCTGCTGTGGAAAATACTGCAGTATCTCCATGCTGTACAAGATTATCAATTCCCTCAGCACACACCTCAGGTTCAGCATTGATGCCTGCATTATTAAATTCTCCGGTAAGATCAGGAAACAATGAATTGGCAAGAGCACTAAGCTCTGCAGCAGTAGGTACTCCCGCTAACTGTTCCAACGAACCCGTTTCCGGAATCCCGCCATACTGTGGCACTGCAGCTATTCCCTCCGATGCACTCGAAAGCTTTCCAACATCAGCTCCATCTGATACACCCGGTACATCAGATGCATATGACAATGCCTCAAATGTTCCCGGAAGCTGCGCAGCTGATAATGCTCCCTGTACTGTTTCCGTAAGTCCTGATGCAGACGTTGCTCCCTCCGGCAATGAATAAACCTGTGGATTAATCGTAGTCATAGTACTCACCTACCTCTACATCCTCTAATACTGCAATCGCATCATCTGCCAATATAGCGGCTGAGCAGTACAAAGATAAGAGATAAGATGCAACACCCTTGTCATCTATTCCGCGGAAACGAACTGATAAACCTCTTGAGTGCTCATTCTTAAGTCCAGCCTGATAAAGACCGATTACGCCTCTCTTTGCCTCACCTGTACGGATAAGAAGAATGTTAGTCTTACCGCTCTGTGACTTAGGATTCTTCAATCCGTCTACCAAAAGCTTGTCTGTAGGAATGATCGGAATTCCTCTCCATGTAAGGAACGTACCGCCTGCAATGTTAGTAGTAACGGGTGGAACTCCTCTCTTAGTACATTCTCTCTCAAAAGCAGCGATTGCTCTCGGATGTGCTAAGAAGAATGAAGGCTCCTTCCATACCTTGGTAATGAGTTCGTCAAGATCATCAGGTGTAGGTGCTCCGTTTCTTGGCTGAATTCTCTGGGAATCCGGTACATTCTTGAGAAGTCCGTAATCATCATTATTGATCAACTGGCTCTCCTGTCTCTCACGAAGAGACTCAATAGCAAGTCCGAGCTGCTCCTGTACCTGATCATAAGGTGAACTGTATACATCCTCAATAGCTGTATTTACATTGATGATGGTTGAAATAGAATTCAACCGATACTCTCTAGGCTCTGTCTCATACTCCACATATCCATCCGGAATAATATCTGATTTCTTAGTCTGACTGCAGAGAACATCCAAAGGTGTCTCTCCCTCTACTACTTTGTTCACACGGAAGATTCCGGTCTCAAGACCTTTGAACTCCAATACTCTTGTAAGCCACTTGGGTGTAATCGCACCATACTGTGGTTTTGTCTTGGTGACATTGGCCAGGTTATATGCTGCGTTAGCCCCCAATGCGTTGATTTGATTGTTTTCTGTTTCTTTTGCCATGTTATTAGATCCTCCTTCTTATTATTAGGCATTTCCCATGCCTCATATGTATGCTGCCTCTTTAATAACATAATATTACAGACAGCAATCCTTTTGAAAGTTTGTAATCTCTACAAACCTTTTCATGTAACGATAGCTTCTTTTTGTTATCGCCACATATTGAGGATAAAACATTTCATACGTATCTCGCAGTAAATACTGCCTTAACAGTTACGACAAAACTATATTCATCCTCAAATAATTATACATAAAAGTATTATCTACTCTTGTATATCTCTGTCGAATATACCTTCGGGGCAGACATCTTTCATCCCCTCATCCGTCAGCAAATCAAAGATTTGCTGCCACCTTCCCCCTCCCAAGGGGGAAGGCTTAAGTAAATGACCTTGGGCATACATCCTCATCGAAAAAACATTTACAGCCATGCATCCTCATTGGAAAAGCATTTTACAGCCTTGCATCCTCATTGAAAAAGCATTTTACAGCCTTGCATCCTCATCGAAAAAACATTTACAGCCAAGCACCTTCGTTGGAGAATATGATATCTTTAGCTGCATCAATTCCGCCCTTGAGATTATACATAGGTCCTTTATATCCCGCTTCTCTGAGCGTCCGGATTGCAAGGATACTCCTCTTTCCTTCCTTGCAGATAAATATTGTATCTATATCAGGATCGAGCTCCTTCTGTCTTCTAGCCAACTGGCCTATAGGTATGACCACAACATCCGGGAATCTGTGGATTGCTCTTTCATGCGGTTCTCTTATATCGACAATAGTCATCTTATCTCCCCGCTCAATTCTCTCTGCGAGTTCGTCAGGTTCGATTCCCTCAATCGGTATCTCCTCTTCTTCCTCTTTAAGTCCACAGAAGTCGTCATAGTCGTAATCCTGTACCTCAAAGATGGACGGGTTCTTTCCGCATATCGGACACCGATCATTCTTGTGAACATTAAGAATTCTGGAATGAAGATACAGACTGTCTACCGTAAGGAGCTTTCCATCTAAATGCTCGCCAATCCCTATTATAAGCTTCAACACTTCATTAGCCTGAATACTCCCTATAATTCCCGGCAACGGACTGATTGCTCCACCCTCCGCACATGTCGGAACGAGTCCCGTCGGTGGCGGTGCAGGGAACTGACATCTGAAACAGGGACCATGATTAAGATTAAATATTCCAACCTGTCCCTCATATTGGTATATAGCTCCAAACACAAGCGGAATACCGGAAAATGCACATGCATCATTAATAACATATCTGGCCTTGTAATTGTCAGTACAATCAACTACCACATCATATCCTTCAATTATATCAGCAACATTGTCTGCCTCCACCTTAACATTCTCGGTCACAATGTTAAGCTTAGGATTAATTCCTTTGATCGTATCCTTCGCTGACGCAACCTTAGGTCTGTTGACATCTCTCTTTCCGTGAATAACCTGACTTTGCAGATTTCCAAGGGATACCTCGTCGAAATCGACCACTTTGATCTCTCCCACACCGGCAGCAGCAAGATACTGAATCACAGGTGAACCGAGTGCACCTGCACCGATTATAACAACCTTGGCTGCTTTAATTCGCTTCTGTCCTTTAACACCAATCTCGCGAAGCATTAGATGTTTATTAAATCTGTCTATCTCTGCATCATCAAATGATACTTCCTTTCTTCTCTCATCAGATATAATACTCTCCACAGGGGCTCCTCCCGCAATTGCAGGCAATAACAGCACTTCACTGTCTCCATCTAACACATCGTCCCATCTGTCCTCTGATGTAACATTCTCTTCACCTACATATATCTGAATAAAACTTCTGAGCTTTCCATCATCTTCATATAAAGCTTCCTTTGCGTCAGGATATTCATCGGTAAGTCCTTTAAGCAATGACCTGATTGAGTTACCTTCAATATCAATCTTCTCATGCCTCCCAAAAAATCCTCGCAATGTAGCCGAAATATAAATCTTCATTATTTACCTCCACTTTCTCTGTTTTGTAGTCAGTATTATATTATATATCAAGCTCATCATAAACCGCTTCCTTTTCATAAATTCTCATATCAACGCATCGTTTCTTATCCACTGAAACAATAACATAAGAGCACCCCGGAATCATATACCTTGTATCCTCTGCAGAAGGAATTGCCGGGTAATCCGCATGGGAGTGATAGAAGCCAAGAATCTCAAGTCCTTCATCTGCCGCTTCACATTCCAGCTTATAAATATCAAGAGGATTGATTGTATAATGAATATTACGCCTTCCATACTCATCTGTATTATCCAGCGGAACAATCTTACAGACTAACGAATCCTCCTTAATCCCCAGCAGAACCCCGCAACATTCATCAGGATATTCCGATTCCGCATGCTCATATATAAGCACACGCTCCGCTTCATGAATCTCCATTATCAGCTCTCCTATTATTGATAAATGCTTTCGGTTTTCCGATCAGCTATTTTAAACGAATCTTCTCTGTTTTATCAATCTGTATCACTTTTCCATCCTGTATGACAATCGTGACCGTTCCGTATTTCACTTCCCTGACAAGACGGTCTACCTGCTCCAGATATTCCTTTTCCCGATCCGCCATATTAAAACATCACCTCGCTTATTCCTAGTTATTTAGTATGTTTTTATTAATTGAAATAATAACACCTGTATCAGTTACTGTCAAGAAATTATAAATTAATCTATAATTTCTACAAGTCGTTTATGATAATGTCCCAAAGTGGTTTAATCACAAAAATGTATTATTGAATTTATTAAAAAACACGAACGACCTTTCGGATAATTCGTGCTTTTTAATTCATATAATATTTATGTAAGTAACTCCTGCGTTCCTGTTACCCAAAGCATTAAGGCTACATTAACCTATGCTGTGCATTCCTGCTGCCTAAAGCATCGATACTCTACTAACCTTTTCTGCATATCTGTTACGTTTATACATACTCTATCTCATGCACATAAACATTCTTCTCTTTATCCACCTCAAATGCCTTAAGTACAGGATTATCCGGTTCCTGAAGTGATAATATCAGATATTCAAATGTAGGATCAAAGGAAAGTCTCTTATCTTCCTCAGATGGTCTTGACGGACTTTCCGGATGTGAATGAAAATTACCGATAAGTCCTACACCGTTAGCCCTGGCATCCTTAAGTGCTGCGAACTGCTCCTTGGGATCCATTGAAAAATGCTCATTACTCTCATCAATATTGTTAAGTAGATATACCTTGGTCACCGTCTTGACATTACCCTCAACAGTACCTGCCAACAATCCGCATGCCTCATTGGGAAGTCCTTTACGACAATGCTCTAAGATTATATCATAGTCTTCCTTCTTCATTATAAGTTTAATATCACTCATGTTATATCCTCATTTCCGTCTGTTTAATATCGCCTGTAATCATCTCCACGACTTCTCATCGTATATCATTTTCCTGAAAAGATTGCATCTTCATCTGCATTTTACTCTCCCGGCTTCCACTCACAAGCCGCCTGCTCATAGTCAATGAGCTTGGTGATAGTAGGATTCTTACCACATACTGCACAATTGCAGTTTTTCGGAAGCTTTATGCTATGGAATTCCATCTTAAGTGCATCGTATGTCAATAATTTACCGGTAAGGAGTTCTCCCTGTCCGACAATGTATTTTACAGCTTCCATCGCCTGAAGACTTCCGATAACACCACCCATAGCACCTATAACACCTGCCTGTTTACATGTCGGAACTGCATCTGCCGGTGGCGGATCCTTGAATACACAACGATAACATGGTCCTTCTCCCGGCACATAAGTCATAAGCTGACCCTTGAAACGGATTATTCCTGCATGAGAGAACGGCTTACCTGCCATTACACACGCATCATTGATAAGGAATTTGGCCGGAAAATTATCAGTACCATCAAGAATAAAATCATAATCCTTTATCAGATCCATGATATTAGAGGAATCAACAAATGTACGATATGTATTAACCTTAACATCAGGATTTATGGCTTCCATTGTCTCTGCTGCAGACTTAACCTTCTCTTTTCCGATATCCTGAGTAGTATGTATAACCTGTCTTTGCAAATTGGAAAGGTCTACCACATCCGCATCAACAATACCGATGGTTCCCACACCTGCCGCAGCAAGATATAAAGCTGCCGGAGCACCAAGTCCACCCGCACCGATAATAAGCACTTTGGAATCCAATAATTTCTTCTGTCCCTTAACACCAACCTCTTTAAGTATGATATGACGGGAATATCTTTCTAACTGTTCATTCGAAAAAGCCATTAGATTGCGCCTCCTCCCATGAAATACAGGAACTCTACAGCATCTCCCTCTTTAATCTCAGTGGTAGCAAATGCATCCCTGTCAATAAACTCATCATTAATCGTTACAGTAACATAATCGGGATTATCAATCTTCTCCTTCTCAATAAGAGTTGTCAGAGTAGTTCCCTCATCATATTCTTTCTTCTCTCCTGCGATTGTAAATGTCATTCTTTTTACCTCTTTCTTATAAATTATTTATAGATATTATTAATTTTATATTTATTTATGTTTTCTTTTGTTTCTTATATTTTTTTACGCATTTTATTTTTCTTTTGTATTTTATTAACCTGTTGTGTTTTTTATCTCTTGTGTTCTTATTATCTTTTTGTACTTTTTTCTTCTGTACCTTTGTTATCTTTTTATGCTTTCTCTTTTGCGTTTGTTATTTCTTTATACTTTTATCTTTTGTTTTTTATATGTATTTATCTTTTGTTATCAGTCTCCAACCTTCTTAACAATAAGGGTATAGGTGCCATCATCATTGGTATCAAGCTTTAATATCTGATGTCCCTCCTCCTTAATGCTTCTCGGAACATTCTGAACGGGCTCACCATCATTTAACCTGATTGCCAGAATATCTCCGTCATCCAATTCCTCCAAAGCCACCTTCGCTTTCACAAATGTTACCGGACATACCACATCGGTAATGTCCACCGTATCAGTAATTTCATATTCTACTTCTGCCATAATATCCTCCTATTTATTATTCGTCTGTTTATTATTCGTCTGTTTAGCCTTCGTATGCTTCCTGAAGCACTTTCTTTAGCTTATCTTCGCCTACACGTTCAATGGTAAACTTAAAACGCTCTCCCTGATTGGCATTATCATCAAAGAACTGAATTGCTGCATCTGTCACACGAAAAAGTTGTTCCTCATCTGTAATGAGTGGTAACAATTCTTCTCCTTTGCTGATTGCATTACCGAACGTTCCTCCGAATGATATCCAATATGCCGGCTGAGCATCCCATGCATCTGTCGGACATGACTTTACACATCTTCCACAGAAATTGCATTTATCAAAGTTCACATCGACCTTGCCATCATCTATGGTGATTGCATCGGATCTGCACACTTTTTCACACAGTCCGCAGTTAATACAAAGTTCTTCCTTCCACTTCATATCCAATGCACCCTTGATACCCACATCATTTTCCTCTGCCTTAAGACAGTTATTCTGACATCCGGTCACGCCGAACTTAAACTTATGTGGAAGCTCTCTTCCGAAATATCGCTCATTTAATTTTAAAGCGATATCGTATGTATCGATATTGCCGCTCGGACATATCTCACTTCCCTGACAGGCTGTTACAGTACGAACACGCGGTCCGCACACACCGGGCTTACATCCGCCCTCGGCTAACGAGTCCTTCACATCATCAATATCATCAAGCTTGACAAACGGTATCTCAACGCCCTGTCTTGAGGTTAGATGAACATGACCGTCACCATATTTCTCGGCAACCTCGGCGATCTTCCTAAGGTTCTCAGCAGTTAATGTCCCTCCGACAACGGCTAATCGCAATGAGAAATTATCCTTCTGCTTCTGTCTCATAAATCCACCCTTTTTCAGAGTGGCATAATCTACCTCTGCCATATTCTTATCTCCTTTTTATTTGTATTTATATAATTGTTCATTGAATGGCTTGTTCAAAATCCTTCTTCAGATCATCAATATTCTCAATACCTACGCTTATTCTTATCAGATCATCATACACTCCCGACTGCTCCTGTTCCTCTTTAGACAGATGAACTGCTATCGTTGAAGCCGGATGAAGTACTAAAGTCTTGGTATCTCCTATATTGGACAATATATACGGAATCTTTAACTTGTTCATTATGGAGAATGCTCTTTCTTTGCTCCCTACTCTGACTGTAACTATAGCTCCGTAGTGATTATTAAACTGCTCACTTGCAAGTCTGTGATCCGGATGATCAAAGAAACCCGGATAATTAACAACAAAATCCTGATCCAGTACTCTTAAATACTGTGCCAGTTCCCACGCATTCTCGCACTGCCTCTCAACTCTTAGTCCCAGAGTCTCCAAGCCAAGAATATTAAGAAATGCATTCTGTGGTGAAAGACAACCACCGGTACTGCGGAACAACCCGTTTCTAAGCTTTGCTATATATGCATATGGTCCATATTTCTTATATGGAAGCAATCCCGGATATCGCTCATCAAAGTGAAACTTTCCTCCGGATACCAGCACCCCGCTTATGGCGTCACTGTTTCCATTAATATACTTTGACGAAGAGTGTACAACAATATCCGCTCCAAGTGACAATGGTTTTACCAGCATAGGTGTTGTAGTAGTATTATCGATGATAAGCGGCAGTTTATGTGCATGTGCCATATCTGCCAGACCCTTAATATCTGTAACATCCAGCTTAGGATTTCCGATAGTCTCCGCAAATATAACTCTTGTCTTATCGTTAATAAGCTCTTCGTAGGCCTCCGGCACATTCTCTTTCACATATCTGGTCGTAATTCCGAAAGCTTCAAGATCTTCAAAAAGCTCAACAGTTCCACCATAAAGCCCTGCTGAGGCTACTACCTCATCTCCGCTTTGCAAAATATTCATAAATGCATTAAATAATGCAGACATTCCGGAAGAACATGCCACACTTCCGATTCCACCCTCTAACAAGGTGATACGTTTTTCAAAATCCTCAACAGTCGGGTTATTAATTCTTGAATATGAAAAACCCATTGATTTGTTGGTAAATATATTCTCCAGTTCTTCTGCATTCTCATGACGAAATGCACTGCTTTGATAAATAGGAACATGTGTCGCTCCGTGTGAATAGGACGTATCCACACCATGAAGAAGCATAGTGTTAAATCCAAGCTCTGTTGCTTGCATCTGATCTCTCCTTTTCCTATCGTTCCGATATGCTTTCAATCCGCAGCTTAACCGGAACAGATATATCTTATTCTTATTTTCCTACTTTGTCAATAGGATTAACAGTTGTTTTTAAGTTAAATGCTATTTCAGGCAATATTCATTGCCAATATCTTTTCATACACTGCCTCTGCTAATGCTTTGTGCCCCTTCTCATCCAGATGTTCATGATCTTCTTTACTTGGTTCAGCTATCAATGCGGCATTAAGAAAATGAATATTCTCTTTCTCCGCTACAGACTCATAGACACCGGCCAGCGCTTCATTAGTATCTATAGATGAAACCGAGAATTCGGGATCATATTCCTTCTCCCATACCTTCTCACCAAAATGAATAGGTGATATGAGAAGTATCTCAGGATCAGTCTCATGCTGCTTTATTATAGTAAGAAGTCTTTCTACCCCTCTTCCTATAAGTTCGGCCGAGGCACCATATACAGTCTTACAATCGTTAGTACCAAGCATTAGTACTATAACATCAATATCTGGATTCGTTTCAAGAATCGCAGGCAACATCTTCACGCCATTCCTATAATCCCTTAACGGATCGTCAAATATCGTTGTTCTCCCGCAAAGTCCCTCTTCGATAACATGAAATTCTTCGCAGTCAAGCTTCTCATTCAATATGCCGGTCCACCTTATATTCCAATCATACCTTCCTCCCTTTTTAGGAATCAGTCCATATGTATTCGAATCGCCAAAGCATAGCACTTGTTTCATATCTTCACCTCACTTATCAAAGGCATATTATCCTCTTACTGAAATAAATAATACCACTAAACTTAAAACATAGGAAATACCTTGTATTTATAACCAGATATAGGTAATACCTATATATCATATAAGTAGTATACAAGCATGGTAAAAATATCTCACAAATTTGAAAAAAGACCTTCCATAAGGAAGATCTTCTAATTTCTCTATACTGTTGCATCGGTGGAGTTATGAGAACCAATTGTTTCAGATATATTCATCGAGGCAGCTTTATCCGCCCTCTCCCGGCAAAGCTTTAAGCCCTTTTCAACAAATCCGTCAGAAAACAGCTTCCTGACTTTCCATGCATAACGATTGTCGGCATCCTCAAACTTAGCAGACTGAAAATCAAGCACAGTTTCTATATCCTCCAGGGTACTTCCTGAGAGTTCATTCACAGTACCAACCTTAAAGATATTTCTATAAAAAGTCTTCATATCGGACAATACTTCAAGTGCCGCATCTGCCACCCATAAAGTTCTATGATCCGGAGTTATCACATTAACCGTCTTCAGATCATAATGAGCTGCATTCTTTGTATTCTGTATTGCGAACGCCTGCTCTCCCGCATCAACATTAAGCTCTCCTGTGGCAGCAAGATATGCCAGCAGCAGCTTAATAAAATGAACATCCCGCTCATCAATTCCCCATAATGTAAGCGGATTAAGATCTATCATTCTAAGCTCAATATGACTTACTCCTCTCTCTTTAAGACCTTCAAGATCATATACTCCCGCGGGTTTAAGTCTTACCGGATAATATAATTCTGCAGAAGAATGAATAAGTCCCTGTTCCACATATCTTACAATACTGTCTGCATAATGTTCAACATCCGTGTAATCCAGAATGGGCGTGAACATATTCCAGTATCCAAGCTCCGAACAACGGGTACTTCCCATTCCATTAAATACATCCTTACCTGTCACACCTTTTTCTACATAAGAGTTGTCAAGCAGAGGACTTGCTGCTGTCACTGCCACTATCAGCCAGTTATATACCTGGGCTTTCGCAGCCAGAGAAACATAGAACTGATCTTTATACTTTCGAAAATTCTTCTTTAGTTTCTCATCGTTGGTATCATTAATCCCTTCGTACTTTGACCGGTAATCTTCCATAAGTAATTCATCAGAAAATGAATAATTAAAATGGATTCCCGAGAATGTCATCTTATATCTTCCGTATCTGTCCGAAAGATATATACGATAATCCTGCTTATCTGCATCTTTATCCTTATACTGTGCTATCGGAATCTCTGTTTCTTTTCTGATGTACGGAGGATTGGAGAACGGCCATAGCAGCTCAGGTTCATCAAGCTCCGCCAACGCTTTGTGAATTCTAAGTGTATGTAATCTCAACTGCTCCATTGCTTCATCTACACCGGAAGTAACGGAAGTATTAATCTCTGTCTGATTCTCACAGAAATCTCTCACTATAAAAGGATCGTCAGGGAACGGATGAGGAGTATTCACCAGATACCCTTTCTGATCAATTCTGAGACTTTCCTTTTCAAGTCCGATATTCCCCTGCAGCAATAATTTCTTTACACCGTTATTATTTATATCCAACATAATACATTCCTCATATTAATACCGTTCCATCAATCAGACCACTCTGCTGTAATCTATCACTTCAGATAACGAAGCATATTCTTCAATGTATTCCTCCATCTTATGTCCATCCTGCAGACCTTCGACCATTCTAAGTGCCGGCGACTTAAGATATTCTGCCCGCTTATATAGAGGTGCCAGGTATTTCTCCTCACCATATCCTCTCTTCTTAAGTCCGCTCTCGGCAATATCCAAGATGTTCATAATAAGTTTCTTTAACTGTGCTTCATCAACAAAACCGGGAAGTTCACGCCTGTTCATCATTTTTCTGAGTTCTCCCGGTGTATAACCATGGTGATACAGCACTTTGTCATTCTTTAAAAGTTCCGCAAGCTCTTCCACCTTATCTTGTAATCCTACATGAAAAGCAGCCACAGTCATCGCCTCGGAAAACGGCTGGCAGCATCCACTGCGATATTCAATCGTTCCTCTGAAGGTAAGGTCCTCGAACTTATATGTTCTCAGATACTTAAGATCACTATCTTCCGGTGTAAACGTATAAGGATAGTATACTCCGTTTTCATAATACTCTCCTTCAATATATTCACGCTCAAAATATTCTATGACAGGAATCGGTTTAAAATGCAGATAATGTCCATCCCTTTCCGTGCAGAATAAGCTTGTACGGCTGATGTATTCTAACAATTCATCCAAATCCTCAGGTATCTGCTTATACATTCCTATATTGTGAGGATTGATTCCATGTGTGCTGTTTTCCCAAAACATGTCCCTTACAATAAGATTATCCGGCTCCGAATCCATCCATGCATTGGCAAACAGTCTGCTCTTAACAGGTTCAAGCAATGTGAAAGCCTGAATAGTTGGAATGAGCTTATCTTTTGTCACATCAAGCTGAACCTGCGATGCACAGGCATAGGTTGCAAAATCCGGATAGGGATGAAAATACATCTGCTCATCCCAATCCCTGCATCTTTTTAAATAACCCTCAAGCATCTGGTATCTTGGCGATGGAAGATATTCCTTATTGTTATTCTTCCTTCCGGGATTAACTCCCATTCCGGTAATTACATGCTCGCGTTTTCTGAACTCATCATTCAACTCAGTTATATATTGTGTAAAGCGCCCGTTAATAGGTGACAGGGATTTCTCCATACCAAATGAAATCTCCAGATTATTATAAGAGCAGTCATATGACAGATTATCTCCTGTCACACTGTCAATTGCAGCATAGCAGTTGCCTTCAAAATCTTTACTGACCGGTTCGAATCCATGCTTAACTCGAAATTCCTCAGTAATCCCTTTTGCAACATCAAAATCTGTAGCCTGTCCTTCTGTATTAATAATAGGCATCTCGATTTCAATTCCGATATAATTATCCGTCTTTGTCTCAGTAGGTGCAATATAGCGCTCATATAAAGCCGCCCTTACCTGTTCCCTGTTCATTACCTCTCTCCTTCCTATCTTTATAGGTGATTGCGAAACTCAGATTTACATTTTTTATTTGTTCATATTTTCAAGACTCACTCTTAAATATTAAAGTACCATGAACCAATACCATATTACAGATTGGAAAAAGCCAGATACAATTGCTTTACAGCCTCAGCATCCTCATGGTATTCGTTACTATGTGGTGTTCCTGTATATATAAGTTCTGCACCCCTATATGCAAGCAGTGTATTGATCGGAACTTCATTCCAATCCTCCTTAACAAATCTCTTCTCACCCGGATGTCCGTCACCGTAAAAAACACTGCTGTTAATTAACGGTTCAGTGGAAAATATAACACCTACACTTCCTTTATAATAATGAAGCGAACCGGCAAGATTAGAATGTGCGTATAATATCTCCCCATCATAAATAAGCAGATTAAGCTTATTTCCCGCTGCCATCGCACGAATATATTTTTCGATGACACTAAAACGTTCAACATCACTAAGCGGTTCATCTTTTCTGCTTCTTTCTTCATTCAACCTGTCTATAATATACAGAAGAATTCTTTCACTGTCAGTGTCACCCTTCTGTCTTCTCACATATTCATCCATTGGCGGATAATCAAAGATAGTTCCGTTATGTATCAGCGTCCATCTTCTGCCGTCAGAATCAAAGCCTGTAAACGGATGACAGTTCTTTAACTCCACATTACCAATAGTTGCATAGCGGATATGTGCAAGCACTGCAGGTGCACTTATATTATCCGTAAGTCTTCCGGCAAGATATACACTTTGATTAGCCGAAAGTGCCTCTCTTTCAATATTCGCCTGTTCGCCATTAAGCAACGCAAGTCCCCAGCCGTTCGGGTGGAGATCGCTGTGGGAAAAGAATTCCTTCAGAACATCATTCAATCTGATATATTCATATCCACTGTAACCAAATATCTGACACATAGCACACACCTCTCTTAATCATACCATTTGAGTAGGTCTAAAACATTATATTCCTACCATACTGATATGTCAATAACCATAAAACTATATAGTAATAAAAGTGTCTTTTGCATTCCGAAATTCCACTTTGGGATGGAATTTAATTGTTCCAAAAAATTATACTCCCGATAGTGGATTTTACTTTTTCCGAAAATATTGTA
>CAJOLO010000007.1 GCA_905235345.1 uncultured Lachnospiraceae bacterium | reverse complement strand
CCTGTATGACCCTCTGCCTCTGTAACAGTCTTACCCTCTTCTAAGGTATCATCTTTAATCTCCTCAGGATCTCCCGGTTCATAAGTCTCCACAGTCTTTGACTCATAATATATACTCCGGTTGGAATCCCTTGTTTCATGACCATATATAGCAAAGGAAATACTTCCTCCGCCCGCATAACCTTCTATGTAAATCGGATATTCTGTACTGTTGGTAAACTTGAAATCCATATAATCTCCTGCAATAGCAGCATCCATTCCAAGCGGAACATATGAAACCGTAAGTGAATGCGGATAACGCTCATCCACCTGCAATTCTGCCTGCAATACTGCATTATACAGAGTTGTACTCACCTGACAGATTCCTCCGCCAAGTCCATCCACAAGTTCATCATTGACATACTGACCTGCATTGGCATATCCATTCTCCTCAGTAAACGGAGATGCTGCATTATACACAGAAAACTGTTCTCCCGGCATTAGCACGGTACCGCTTATCTTGCTGGCCCCGGTCGTAAGGTTCTGAGCCCTGCTGGTATTTCCCGAATTATATTCCGTCTGCTTCTGACCCAGTATAGAATCAATCTTTTCAAAATCCTCGGCAGTATATTGGGGTTGTTTCTCTTCAACAACAGCCGGAATCCTAACATCCTTCTGTTTCCACACGTCTGCAAGAAGTTCTTTTAAAGCCTCAATAGTGTCATCAACCATAACTGTTGTTCCCACAACACCATCTGTCACAATAAATTGTCCATCCTGTCTTGTAATGCTGGCATTCTTAGGCTCTGTAACAATATCTGAAGATTCTGTTTCGATTATATCTCTTAGTTTATTCTCATTAATTGTCTTTTCGGGAACAAGTATTGCATTGTCATTTTCAAGATCCTTGATTTCTTTATATCTGCAAAGAATATTTCCCCGGCGTCCGTATGCGAAAGCAGTTTCCACAGCCTCTTCTGCCGATATTTCAAGATCTATATCTTTAAAGGTTGTAGAAAATGAACCTACTCCTGTAGTAAATGTGAGTTTAAGTCTGTCAATTCCTTTAATGTATGTCTCATACTCATCTATTGCCTCAGCTCTTGTAAGACCTCCGACATACACATCATCAAGATATATTCCTGAATATATCGTGTCCGATTCATTGCCTGTGTCAATTGGTTTTCTTACCTTATCTGTATCATCTGATGCTTCTGCCGAATTATCTTCAACAACATCTTCATTATCATTCGGCGCTTCACTATCCTCATCGTTATTATCCGCATCCGCTCCCGGATCGGCTATTGCTTCAATGACCTCACCCTCATCATCTCCGTCATACTCGTTTGCCCATGCGTTATATGTCGCGGTTCCCGCTGCCCCCAGCACTAAAACCATCGCCATAACCTTTAATATATTCTTCTTATATGATCTTCTTGTTGTTCTCTTATAGCTTCTGTTGTTTTTTTTCATTACTATCATCCTCTTATCATACATTTATACAACAATCATTTTCTGAAATACTTAACACTTATAATTTGACAAGTATCCAACTATTATGTATCATCTATTCTATCAGAGAATGTAGCCTAAAAACCAACGGAGGTAACAACAAGGCCGATTACCATGGCAAGCACCAGTACAATAGCAATGACAGTCGATATAATTCGTTGTCTTTTCTTATTACTGAAGTTAAACATTCTTACACCTCTTTTCTGAAAGGAATATGTTATGCGACTATTCACCCTGCCCATAGTTATAACAATACTCGTTGCGGTACTCAACCATAATATCAATAAGAACAAGGATAAAGCCGGAAAGATAAGTGTCGGCTCCTATCTAAAACGTGAGGAGGATGCCAACAGTGTCAGGAGAAAGGATATATCCAATCTGCCGTATATTCATATCCCAATTGATTCACTTCCCCTAGATATTACATTAAATGACGGGAAAATGCAATCAAAGATTGAAAAATATCGCAAAGAACTTGAATATTTATCAGATAAACAAATGCTTAACCTTATCGGAGTGTCCAATACAGAGCTTAAAGAGGCCTATGGCGTAGCGAATCTCGACAAACTTACCACCTGCGACCAGAATTACAGCAAAGCTCTTAGCAATCTCCAGTGGTATGCTACGGCAATCTATGATGAATTTCCTCATGAAGCTGTCACCATCATGGAATATATGATCAAAGAGGGAACTGATATATCCACCACCTACGAGCTGTTAGGACGTTATTATGCAAGTATAAATGACCGGACCTCCTTCGATAAACTTTTTCCTGCAATACCGGACAGGGATTCCATCAGCGGAAAAACAATTCTTAACAAGCTGGATAAAATCCTTGAGGATAATCCTGATTTTTAATATTTCTATTTTTTTCAGGGAACATTTTATGTTCCCTTATTTTTTGTAATTTTGTGCAACACTTTCACGACAAACTGACACTAATATTTCAGAACCTGTTATTATTCATGATACATTTATCATATTATTGACATTCGAAGGACTAACAACAGAAAGGAGTGATAATTGTGAATAAGGATGAGATAACTGCTCATGTCCTGCTTGCAAAGAACGGAGATACGACTTCGTTTTGCAAACTATATGAGCTTTATTACAAGGATATGTATCGATATGCTTATTATATGTTAGGCGGCAGTGACGATGTTGAGGATGTAATAAGTGAAACGGTACTGGATGCATTTACCGGAATTAAAAATCTGAAACATCCGACCAAATTCAAAGCCTGGATATTCCAGATTCTAACTGCAAAATGCAAACGTCAGATTGCCACTTATGTCAAAGACAGGGAACACACAAAGAATGATGTAACCGAAGAACAGCTTCGAAAGGAAGATCATCCATACGCATTAAGTGTGGATGTCCAGAATGCATTTTCTACACTTAACGAAACCGAGAGGAGTGTTGTATCCCTTACGGTATTCGGCGGATATACAAGCCGTGAGATTGCCGGAATATTAAAGAGCAGGGAGGGAACCATCCGATCCCTGAAAAGCAGGGCATTTAACAAAATGTCACAATATTTAAAGGAGGATTTCGCATGAACGAACAGGATATTATCAAACACATTGAAAATGAAACTAAAGACTTACCCATTCCTGACAGCATTTCTCCTTCAAATATGGAGAAGATGTTACAGGAACATATGGCTCAGGAAGACTCTGTTAAGGACAATTCAGAAAACCACGAAAAAAAATACTCCCAGGGAAACAATAAAGATCATAAATACGGAGACCTGAAATCCACAATGACTGCAATGCGCCGCAAACGTATCGGACTTGCTTTTGCAGCCTGCTTCGGGGTTATTATTATAGGCTCCGGTGCTTTGGGAATAATAAAGAATAATAACAATAATAAAACCGCAGAAGAAAGTGCAGGTGAAACCGCTGCTAACTATGATACAGCAAATTATGATTTTGCCGAGGATGTCTTATCTGAAGAACAACTTTCAAATGAAGAATCGGAAAATGCAGAAAATGAGCAGATGGAGAAAAATCTCATAGCCTCCGGTGCTTTTTCAAAACCTGACAGCTATGAGGACTATTATGACACACTGTTTGATGCTTATCAGAATAACATCGGAAAATATGAAGACTTTGAACCATTCGATTCCGGTAATTATGTAGAGGAAGCTATTGAGGATGCAGCAATCGTAACGGAGGACAGTGCTCCTTCCAACGAAGCAGCTACAGGTGCTTCCAAAGGCTCAGACACTTCCGGCAGTAATGACTACTCTGCTACGAATACGCAGGAGCAGTCAATTGATGAAGGCGATATAGTTAAGACAGATGGAGAATACATCTACACAGTTAACGGGGATAACTACTATTATGGCAGTGATTACCTTCCCACCATCTCGATAACCAAAGCAGTTAACGGAAAGCTTACAGATATTTCAACAATCGACCTGCAGCTTCCCAAAGCATCAGAAAATGTCAGCTATTATATGTTTAATGAATTCTATATATACAACAATTATCTGATTGTCCTGTATCAGATAACTGCGTTGCAAAAGGGCGATATATACGATGATGTTCATAATGAATACAATTATAACAATCTGATTTATACTGACCAAAGCTGTATTGATATATATGACATCACCAATAAGCAGACCCCGAAAAAAATAAAAACCCTTTATCAAAGCGGTGGTTTTCGTACTTCACGGATAAGCGACGGGTACTTATATACAATAAGTTATTTTATTCCTGAAAGTATGGCATTTAAAGATTATGATAAGGGCCGTACCGATTATCCTGATTATATACCATATATAAATGATGATACGATTTCCTATGACGATATCTATTACAGCAAACACTTAGATTCAATAGGAACTTATGTCATAACCTGCCTGGACCTTAATAATCCGGACAAATTCACTGATGCCAAAGCAGTGTCAAGCTCCGGAAGTGATATATATGCAGGTGAAAAATCCATATATATTTATGGAACCATTTATGACAATGTAGAAAAAACCGAGATACTTAGGATTGCTTATGACAAAGGAAATCTGTATATCGGAAACCGGGCTATGGTAGCCGGATATCTATACGGCTCCTTCGCACTTTCCGAATATGATGATCACTTAAGAATCGTATCTACAATACCCGCCAACGACTACTCATGGTATGACAAAAAAGTATGGACTGATACCTCTAAGCAGGATTTTGGTTACAGAATAAATGAGGACGTCAATGCAGTATATGTATTAGATGAGAATATGCACATGACAGGAAGAATTACCGGTCTCGCTCCGGGTGAAAAAATATACTCCGCAAGATTTTTCGGTAATATAGGATACTTTGTTACCTACAAAAATATGGATCCTTTATTCTCTGTAGATTTCTCAGATCCTAATGAACCTAAGATACTTGGCCAATTAAAAATACCGGGCTTTTCGAACTACCTGCATTTTTACGGATCTGACACCTTACTCGGCATCGGGGAAGAAATCAACCCAAAGACGCAGGATTTCAAAGGACTTAAGCTTTCCATGTTCAACATTGGAAATCCTGCCGATGTGAAAGAAGAGGACAAATTAATCCTTGATAATGTCTATTACAGCAGTGCGCAGTATGATTACAAATCCATAATGATAGACCCTCAAAAGAATGTATTCGGTTTCTGCTTCGAAGCTGAGGATTACGATCAATATGGTGACTACGCCTACAATTATTACTATGCCACCTACACCTACGATCCTGATACAGGCTTTACAGAAACCGCACGCTACAAAATTGATTATGACTACATGTATGATATTAGTTATATACGCGGCATATTTATCGGTGATTATTTCTATCTGGTAACACCACAGTCCATCGAAAGCTACAAGCTTGGCAGTGACGAAATGATAGACCGTACTTATCTGGATTAATGCATTATACAAAAGCATATTATATATAAATAAGGGCAGGTTAAAAACCTGCCCTTATTGTATATTGTATCTCTATTTTCCGTTATAATCATTCATGGCCTGCTCCAATTCATCCTTAACAAGCATAGCCGTCGCCCTGACTGCTTTGTCATAGCCTTCATCCATCTTCTCACATTCATCTTTTGTAAAACGTGAAAGTACATAATCCGCAAGATCCATCTTGGGCGGTTTCATTCCTACTCCCACCCGCACTCTCGGAAATTCCTCTGTGTGTAAATGAGCTATTATATTCTTGATTCCGTTGTGTCCGCCCGCACTTCCCTTGCCACGTACTCTTAATCTTCCTACATCAAGATTAATATCATCATATATAACTATGATATCCTCCGGCTCTATTTTATAATAAGCTGCAACGGCAGATACACTTTCTCCGCTTAAATTCATATATGTCATAGGCTTTAACAGAATAACCGTCTGTCCGTCAATCTTACCCTTGCCATATATTCCTTTATGTTTTACAGCATCAAGACCTATCCCATACTCATCCGCCATTCTGTCAATGACTTCAAATCCCACATTGTGTCTGGTACCCTCATATTTATCTGTCGGATTACCCAATCCCACAATAAGTTTCATTCCAGTATCCTCTTGCTTCCTTAATCTTTTAAATAAAGCACACATATCTGTCAGCCAAGTCTCTTCCTTAGTATTGCTTCAGCTTCAGCCAGCTGATCTGTTGAATTGACACCTTTAATCTCATTAACATCATCAACTGTCATGGTAGCAACAGTACCGAGTCTCTCCGATTTCGCAATCTCAATGACATCCGTAAGGTAATATTCTCCCTGAGCATTGTCATTCGTTATCTTATCAAGAACCTTCGTAAGAACAGCCGAATCAAAAAGATACATACCTGAATTAACTTCATCCACACGCTGTTCCTCTAAGTTTGCATCCTTATGCTCGACAATCTTGACAAACTTTCCCCAGTTATCTTTAATAATACGACCATATCCAGTAGGATCATCCAACACTGCAGTAAGTACTGTTATTACATTACGCTCTTCAATATGTGTATCGACAAGTTTCTTCAGAGTCTGTCCGGTTATGAGCGGAGTATCACCGCAAAGTACCATGGTAATTCCGTCTTCACCGATAAAATCAGCGGCACACTTTACAGCATGTCCCGTTCCCAGCTGTTCTTCCTGCAGAACATAATTAACGGAATCTCCCACCGTCTCCTTTACCAATTCAGCCTTGTGTCCAACCACAAGACATATATCTTTATATTCCGCTCCTGCTTCATGAGCTGCCTCGATTGAATATTCCACCATCGGTTTGCCCATTACCTCATGAAGAACTTTAGGAAGCTCTGACTTCATTCTTGTCCCTTTTCCCGCTGCCAATATAACAGCTTTAATCCTTGCCATAATCACATCTCCCCCCAGGCTCTGTCAGACTTCTTCATCTCCGTTTTCCACCGCTTTCTTATATTCTTCGAGAATCAATGATTGAATCCGGGTTCTAGCCTCCTGATTGATCGGATGTGCTATATCCCTGTAATCCCCGTCTGCCGCTTTGCGACTTGGCATTGCAATAAACAAGCCTTTCTCTCCTTCGATTACTTTAATATCATGAACAACGAACTCATTATCCAAAGTAATCGATACAATTGCTTTCATCTTGCCATCCCTATAAACCCTTTTAAGTCTGATATCTGTAATATCCATATTACCAACTCCCCTTCATCTGTGGTGCGCCCCCGCGTCTTATCCACAATATTTTTTATGTACTAGTTACTTTAATTACCCGGTTACAGTGACTGATTTCTTCGCCCCCACAATTCACCAGTCACCATAAACCATTACTTTCTCCAGAAAAGGACCTACAATCCGTAACGAAAATTCTTCTCAACAATAACCTCGATCTTACCGGGATCTGCTATATGAACAGTATTCGCACGTAATGTATCACGGCTCTCCACAATACAGTTCTCAATGACTGAATTATCCCCAATATGCACATCATTAAGAATTATAGAATTGCGGATCACACAATTATTGCCAACATAAACCTTCTTAAACAGTACCGAATTCTCTACTGTCCCGTTAACAATACATCCACTTGCAATCAAGCTGTTGTTAACGACCGCTTCCCCGTTATATTTAGCCGGTGGAAGATCATCCACCTTGGAATATACATCGGGATATTGCCGGAAAAAGTAGTCTCTGATATCCTTCTTCAGAAAATCCATATTGGTTTTATAATACGAGTCAATAGTTCCGACATTTCTCCAATAAGTATCCAATTTATAAGCATATATCTTCTTAACACTCTTATACCGGATAAGAATGTCCTTAACGAAGTCTGTCCTGCCTTCCTTGGCGCACGCCTCGAGAAGTTCAATCAACTGACGCCTTCTTATAATATATACTCCAATGGATGCTGTCTGTGTCTGTGCCACCAACGGTTTTTCTTCAAAGTCGATTACCTGCATGTCCTCGTTCGTCTTAACCACACCGAAACGACTCACATCATCTTCTTCCGGATCGATATCCTTTGTAACAATTGTGATATCCGCACCCTTCTCGATATGTTGTTCCAATACCTTGCCGTAATCAAGCTTATATACGCCATCGCCACTTGCTATAACAACATATGGCTCATGACTTTCCTTTAAGAAACTGATATTCTGGTAAAGCGCATCCGCAGTACCCTGATACCAATAACTGTTGGTCGTTGTTATGGTAGGTGTGAATACATATAAACCACCCTGTTTTCTACCAAAGTCCCACCATTTTGAAGAATTCAAATGTTCATTCAGTGAACGGGAATTATACTGTGTAAATACAGCAACCTTCTGAATATGTGAATTAGTCATGTTACTAAGGGAGAAATCAATTGCTCTGTAGCTTCCCGTAACCGGCATTGCCGCGACTGCACGCTTTGCCGAAAGTTCTCCCATTCTACTGCTGTTACCCCCCGCCAAAATAATTCCTATTGCTCTCATGCTTCGTCACCTACCTTTATTAAACTAGATCCGCTTTTAAGTAATCCGTCCGGATAATCAGACTTGTCGGTAGGTCCAAAGATTGCGGTATTCTTACCAATCTTTACCCCATCCGGTATAACTGAGTCCTCACCTATGGTAACAAGGCCAAATGAATATATATTAGGCTTCTTCTCATTAGGTGCTTCCTCTCCTACGCCAAGCTCACAATCACCACCAATCTCCACATTCTCAGCAATGATCGCCTTATCAACAATACAGCCTTCGCCGATAACAGTTCCGTTCATGATAATTGAATCCCTGACAACCGCACCCTTTTTAATCATTACTCCGGAACCAATGACACAATGACTTACCTCACCGTAAACCTCTGTTCCTTCGCCCACTATACTCTCTGTAACCTTACCTTCTTCATCAATATACTGAGGCGGTAACATATCACTCTTTGTATAGATTCTCCAGAACTCTTCATAAAGATTAAACTCAGGAATGATATCAACAAGCTCCATATTAGCCTCCCAATATGAACCCAGTGTTCCAACATCCTTCCAATATCCCTTGAAATCATAAGCCACTACTCTGGCACCATTTTGGTGACAATGGGGTATTACATGCTTACCAAAATCACATGACGGCACATCCTTAAGTTCCTCCAATGCAGCCTTAAGAACACTCCAGTTAAAAATGTATATACCCATAGAAGCTTTGTTGCTTCTTGGTTTCTCAGGCTTCTCCTCAAATTCGGATATCACCCCCTCATCATCGGTTATAACTACGCCAAAACGACTTGCTTCCTCTATCGGCACCTCATAGGTAGCCAGTGTTATATCTGCTCCCATCGATTTGTGATGTTCCAGCATAACCTCATAATCCATCTTATATATATGATCACCCGAAAGAATAAGAACATATTCCGGATTATAGTAATTGATGTACTCAATATTCTGATAAATCGCATTCGCAGTACCTGTGTACCACTGACTGTTCTCGCTTTTCTCATAAGGCGGCAATACTGTTACGCCTCCGATACTACGGTCCAGATCCCATGCAATACCGATCCCGATATGCTGGTTAAGTCTAAGCGGTCTGTATTGTGTCAGCACCCCTACTGTATCAATTCCTGAATTAATACAGTTAGAAAGCGGGAAATCGATAATCTTATACTTTCCACCAAAAGCAACTGCAGGTTTGGCAAGCTTAGATGTCAATACGCCCAAGCGGCTGCCTTGTCCACCTGCTAAGAGCATGGCTATCATTTCTTTTTTAATCATAATGTCACCCCTTCACGCAAGAATATAGTATATTATAACATCCAAGTAAAAAAAATGGAAGAATTTTTTATGCAATTTTACAAAAAAAATTCATTTTTAAGTTAAAAGCCCTATCATTATATTAATTTTGGGCATGAATAATGAAAAAAATTGTCGAAAATAACAAATTTTTAAAATAAGATATATAAATTTGTAAAATAATACGCAGCAGTAAAAATACTGCTGCGTTTATATATTCACAAGCTCTATTCCCGCAAGATTCTCCAATGTACTGTACACTTCCGGAAATTCCTTCTTAATCCTAACCGGTTTGAAATCCATATCCACAAGACAATGAGAACTTGCGGCCTCATTATGGAGCACAGAAAGATCTTCATTATATATCTTATAGCTCATATCAAATTTAACCCCATGAAATTTCTCAAGCTTCGGAACAATACATATGGTTTCCCCAAACCTTGCCGGAGTTCTGTAATTACAGCTTACTGAGAGCACCGGTATCATTATGCCCGAGCGTTCAAGCTTATCATAGTCAAGTCCTGCCTGCTTAAGAAAGTCCATACGGCACTCCTCTAAAAATCTTATATAATTGGAGTGGTGTACCACCTGCATCTTATCTGTTTCGTAATAATTGATCTGTCTCTTAAAAATCTTATATTCCATATTAATCTAAAACTCCGTGATTTCAAATTGTTCCTGAATATACATATTAGCCTCATGCACATTATTCTTTGCCGTCTTTTTTACGGTTGCCACATCGGTATCCTTATTCTCATCCGCCTTTTTTACGGTTGCCTCCTCGGTATCCTTATTCTCATCCGCCTTTTTTACGGTTGCCTCCTCGGTATCATCATTCTCTTTGGTTTTTTCAGTCTTTAATTGTTCCTTTTCAGAGACCGCTTTACTTATAAGTCCACTGTATTTTTTATCAGTTGTTATAGCACTGGCCATCTTTGCAACCTTTTCCGCCGGAACAGACGCAATCTTTTGTGGTTTGGCAAAATGCGAAGTAATGGGCACGATTGTTAAATCATTATCTGGCAGTTCCTTATCATCATCTGCATCCGCCATATCATTATTACCTTCTGTTTCAGTAAAATCTGTGTCTGACGATGATGTCTGCTCAGCAACATTATCCTGTTTGCCATCCGGTCTTCCTGCAAGATTGACCTCTGTAACTCTCTCCCCCGGTTTTACTGCCGCATCAATTATTGTTGCCTTATCTTCAGGCTTTGATGCACCTCCGATTATTGTCGTCTTGTCTTCGGGCTTTGATCCGCCTCCGATTATTGTCGTCTTGTCTTCAGGCTTTGATACAGCTTCTGTTGCCGGATCTTCCTCCTGCTGTGTATCTTCTATTATATCCTCTTTAAGATTTGTCGCAGTGCTGTCAGATGACTTCTCTTCATCAAGATTCTCTGATTCATATTGTTCACCATCCCGAAGCTCGTCCTCGTCTACATACTCTGTCTCATATTCCTCGCCATCCTGAAGCTCGTCCTCGTCTACATACTCTATCTCATATTCCTCGCCATCCTGAAGCTCGTCCTCGTCTACATACTCTATCTCATATTCCTCGCCATCCTCTAATTCATCCTCGGTTACATATACGATTTCGTAGTCATCATCATCAGATAATCCGGTGCTTTCTACCGGTTCTGTCTCCTGCTGCACATCTTCTCTTGCTGCCACTGGTTCCGCTTCCGTATTATTCTGCTCAGACAACGCTGATTTACGTTCTTCCGTATCTGCCTCTTTTATATCTGCATGTCTTCCGGCCGCATCAATACTCTCCTGCCTCATCTTAGACACTTCCTCTATAAGAGCATCCCGCTGTGCAGTTACCTGAGCCAAAGCTGCTTCCGCCTCCTTAGCGGCAAGTCCCGCTTCCCTTGCAAACTCCTCAGCCTCTCTAGCCTTCTCCTCTGCTTCAATAGTCTTCATTTCCTGCTCAGTCGTTAAATCAAATGTAAGCTGCATACTTCCGTCATCATACATATCCGGATTCCTGCGGCTGTTCATCCTGGCGGTGAAAAGTTCATTGGAAAGCAACTGTCCAATCTCGATGATCTGCTGACTCCTGTCCTTAGCATCCATCTCGGAAAGACCATTCATAAGCTCCTCTTTGTTAGCAGAAAGAGTTAATATCTTCTCTTCCATGGACTTAAGGATAATATTACAATCTTCCTTGAAGCTGTCATAAGCGTCCGTTATCAGATTGGAAACCTCCGTAAGCATCTCATCTGTATATATAAGTGAAGCACCATATATCTCATTGGCATTATCTAATTCGTTAAGCTCCTCCTGCGTAAGCATGGAAAAATCCACAGGATCCACATTGGTCGTCCTCTTATTCACGCGCATACGGCTTGCTGTATTCTCCGCCTGATATATTATCTTCTCAGCCTCACGTTTAGCCTCATTGATAATCTTACCTCTGCGGTCATTAACTTCATGATAGGTCTTAATCTCCATATCCATCTGGGTTGCCAGTTCGCTAAGCAGCGACCGTACTTCATCCTTATATACCATTACCTTGCCTGAGGCCAACGGTACAGGCGAAGCCTCATCTATGATATTCTGAAGTTTTTCTATTATTTCTTTCGTTCTGCTTTTGTCAGCAATTGTCTCCATATGTACTTCCTCCTGCCTATGCATTTATCAGACCGTAAATCAGCCGTACTATAATTTAACCGCAAACTGTAACACCAATTACAAACTCCTCACTATTCTATCAAATTTAATCATATGACGCAAATATTTTCTGCAAGATATTAATCATATTTTTTAAGACTGCCGGTCCTGACTCATTTGTTATAATCCACACCTGCGCTTCGCTTAGAAGAGAATTTCTATGGCTGATGTCAGAATTTGCTATGAGCGCCGAGGTATTGTATCACAGCTCATCCTTTAAGATTTCAACACTCCGGTCAAGAATACCATTCATTCTTGCAATGGCAGTTCCGTAATTGGTAAACGGTATTCCCTGCGAAAGTGCAAGATTCATCCTGTATTTTACGGCTCGTTCATTGAGCATACAGCCTCCGCACTGCAATATCAGTTTATATCCCGAAAGATCTTCGGGAAAATCTCCTCCTGATGTAAATGTGAATTCGGGCTCCGCACCTGTATATTTTCTGATAAGATTCGGAAGCTTAACCGTACCGATATCTTCACACTGTCTGTGATGCGTACAACCCTCCGCAATCAATATATTATCCCCGTCTTTTACATTGCTGATAGCATCGGCTCCTTTAACAGCTGTCTTTAAAAAGCCTTTCCACCTTGCCATAAGAATAGAGAATGAGGTAAGATATATATCCTCCGGAGTTATTTCCGACACATACCTGAATGCCTGACTGTCCGTTATGACCATATAAGGTCTTGGCGAAAGTCCGGCAATCGTGTCCTTAAGCTCAGTGTCCCTGACAACAACAGAAACCGCCCCTGCCTCTAATATATCCCTGATCACCTGCTGCTGCGGAAGAATAAGCCGTCCCTTAGGAGCAGCCGAATCTATAGGAATGACCAGCACAACAACATCCATCGGATGAAGAAGATCACCTACAATCTGCATTGTGGTATCCTTCGTTTTTATCAAATGAGCCATACGCTCCTTGAGATTATCCACCCCTTCACCCGTAACACTGCTTACATATATGATATCTCCACTCAAAATATTGTCTGCCACAGGTAAAGTATTCGTATCCGGCAGATTTCCGGAAATAAGATCACATTTATTATATACTATAAGATACGGGATATCTCTTTTTCTGAACTGGGCAATAAGCTCCAATTCATATCTTTCCGTATCCTTTAAATTGCCCGTGTTATTTACTTCTTTTGCCTCATCCTTCAAGTATTCCTTCAAGTCATACTGCTCTTTATCCCCTGCGTCAAGTACAAGTATTGCCATATCCGCTTTATTAAGCACCTGTTTCGTCTTCTCCATACGAAGTTCGCCAAGCTCTCCCTCATCATCAATTCCCGGTGTATCCATTATCAGCACCGGACCAAGCGGTAAGAGCTCCATACTCTTATACACCGGATCTGTTGTTGTTCCCTTTGTATCTGACACCACAGAAAGCTTCTGACCTGTCACCGCATTCACCAGGCTGGATTTTCCTGCATTTCTTCTTCCAAAAAAACCGATATGTATTCTGTTTGCTGACGGCGTATCGTTAAGTCCCATGTTCCACCTCCGAAAGTTTTCTAATATATTATCATTTTTTTTATTTTTTTACTATGTCTTTTTCAAAATTCGTGATATACTACATATTGTGTGATATTAATTACTAAAATACAAACGATAGGTGGGATATTATGAACGGTTTCGATAACAACGATCACAACAATGATGGTTACGACAGTGATCCAACAACTAATTACGATAATACCAATGTGACAGACTTTAACAGTATTCTCAATAACACCGATACTGCAGAGCCTGACAACACAGAATATACTGATTATCAGAATATCGCAAGCTACGATTCTGAACCGGATTCTTACGGATATGATAACAACTATACTTTCAACAACAGCCCTGAATATCCTATAGCTTCCGACACTAATGAATATTTCAATACCAACGACAGCTTCGGCTTTTCACAGACCGAAGGCAATTTTGATAACAGCACTTACGGATATGGCGGCACTGAATACCCTGATCAGACAAGTCTTAATCTGGACTTCAATACACAAAGTCCCGCAGATGTTACAGTTCATGTAAGCAATAATGATTTTACAGCTGTTGACGACAATTATGCAGAGGCTACGGAAAGCACACTTAACTCGCTCAAGGATGAACTTACTCCTGCGGAGCTTGAAGACCTTAAACGTGAAAAGGCAGCAAGACGAAGAAAGCGTATGCTCAGAGAAAAGCGAAGGAGAGAACGAAGAAGACAGGCAATAATCAGATGCTCTCTCTTACTTATAGCAGTCATACTTGTAATTGTGATTATCGTTAAGATATTTGCAGGCATCGGAGGTCTTATAAAGAATTCGAAAAAGCATAACAAAAAGACCACGGAAACAATCACCACCGAGGCAACGACTACCGAAGAACCCGTAGCCAACATTGATGAAAGTATTGTTGCAAAAGAGCTCCCCGAAACAAGAGAAGAGGCTCTGACAATACTCAAAGAGCAGGGTGAAACCGACTCGGATATTAAGAATATTGTTGAAAATGAAGCAGTCTATCCGGATATTATGTTGAAACATCTTGCAATCAATTCAGAGCTTATTGATTTTGCCCTTAACTACCCGGCCAAGATCAGCATCCCGTTCGACGGTGATTTCAGCGTAGATACCGATACTAACGAAGTTCCGTTCTTCCTGGAATACGATCAGGAATGGGGATATGCCGACTACGGAAGCTCCGTTCTCGGATTGAATGGTGCTGCACCTTCATGTTTGTCCATGGCTTATGTGTACCTTACCGGAGACGGTTCAAAAAATCCTATCATAATCGGTGACTTCAGTATGGAGAAGGGCTACCTTAGCGAAGATGGCTATACAGATTACAAGCTTATGACAGAAGGTGCCGAAGAATTGGGACTCGAATCAAATGAACTGGATATTGATAAAGATAATCTGATAGCAGCTTTAGAGGAAGGTAATGCAATAATATGTGCAGTGGTTTCAGGCGACTTTACAAAGGACAAGAGCTATATCGTAATATCAGATTACAGAAACGGTTTCTTCTATGTTAACGATCCTACAAGCCGTGCAAGAAGCCAGGTAGGCTGGGACTATAAGAGATTAAGTTCACAGATTGCAAGTGCATGGTCATTAAAGCGCGGAAGTGCTCCGATATCAACCGGCAATGATAGCGATTCAACTGACGGCATCACCGACGGAACATCCACAGACGAAACCGGAAGTGTTGAAGCTGCAGACGGTACAGACAATGCTGATACTAACGAAACCGACAACAACTCACAGACGGATGGTGATTATGATGGCATTGCTGAATAAAGCCTTATAGTACAACAATAACCTACACACTATCAATCAAAGGGCATATCAATTGATATGCCCTTTTCAAATAATTCAAGCAATATTCATAATACGTATCCTTAAAAACACCAAACTCTCACAGCACTATTCATCCAGTCCGTGCTTTACAGCATACACCGCAAGCTGCGTGCGATCCTTTAAGGAAAGCTTGTCGAGCAGCTTTGACACCTGATTTCTCACGGTACCCTCTGCAAGAAAAAGCTCGGTAGAAATCTCTTTGTTGTCATATCCCTCCGCCACAAGTCTTAACACTTCCCGTTCCCTGTCAGTAAATGTAATATCAGACTCAGCTTCATCGGCACCTGCACTGTTACCATGCCTCGTACCATATGTGCTGCCCGCACTGTTTGTATTATTAACATTTTCTGCCATCCTGCTCATCATCGAACGATACACACTATCACCAAACACACTGATTCCGCCATATACACTCTTAACAGACGCAATTACTTTCTCGTCCTCCATCTCTTTTAAAAGGTAGCCGTCCGCACCACTCATAACTGCCTTATCCACCGTCTCTTCATCGTCAAATGTTGTCAGAACAAGAACCTTTACATCCGGAAGTTCCTTCTTGATTGCCCGTATGCCATATTCTCCGTCATAATCCGGCATTCTCATATCCATCAACACCACATCCGGTTTATACACCTTGGATTTTTCAAATGCCTCCTTACCGTTCTCGGCAAGTGCCACCACTTCAATCCCTTCGTCCTGCTCAAGCACCGCCTTAAGTCCCTGGCGCAATATTCTAATATCGTCTGCTATCAAAACTTTAATACTGCTCATATATACTTCCTCTTATTATATTTATTAATGTAACAATCCCTTCTTTGTTCGTACATGAATTCTTGTAAGAAAGCCCTCACCTTCTGCCGATATAAATCTGACAGTTCCTCCGGCCCCCTGCACACGTTTACGGATTCCGTAAAGACCGTTATTATCCTTTATCTCCTCACAACCGTCACCGTCATCACTGATTATAAGATCAACCGAATCATCCTTAAACTTAAGCACAATATCCATTCTTGATGCATTGGCATACTTCAATGTATTGGTAATAGATTCCCTTGTACAATCATATAACATTTTGGATAAATGAGAATACTGCTCTCCATCATCTCCCTTTACCGTAACCTCCACAGGAATCTCCTTCACCTGACCCGCCAACTGCATTATTCCCTGTGTCACAAGCTCATAGCTCTCGCCCTGACGCATCTCATTAATCGCCTCGCGAAGCTCCTTAATACCGCGGCTTGTAAGATCTCTCGCCTCGGAAAGATATGTCCCCACTTCCTCCTGCTCGCCCTTTTCATTCGATACCTGCGCAAGCTTCATGTAGGACTGAATCATGGTAAGAGTATGCCCTGCCGTATCATGCACCTGCTGGGCGATACGGTTTCTCTCCTTCTCAAGGAGCAGCTTTTCATTGGTAATGGCAAGCTCTCTGTTAAGATCCATAAAATGATATTTCATCGTTGCAAGCATCACAAGTATTATTGATATACAAAAACCAAGCGGCGTAATATCATATGTAAGATTCGTCATTCCCGACAGATATACCGCATTTATAAATACAGGAATCAGTACGGAAGCCACAATGAGAAGCTGTCCGTCTTTTATTGAATCATGCGGTTTTGAGGTATCTGAAGTAGCGACCTCACCCGGAGACCCTTTTGAGGCTTTTGCTTCAGCCATATCCTCTTTATCAACCTGTTCTTCATCCTTTGCCATATCAGTATATAGAATCACCGACCCTACAATCACAAAAAGATACGTGGTACACACATTGGTGTAGAAGAATACACCATGCTCCACATAATTAAGATCAAATATATTATAATATAAATGATGCAGCGGATTCGTTAGCACACACAGATAATGAAAAGCTGCCACCACCGCCGGTGCATATTTCCGAAGTCCTTTGATACTCACTCCCGTATATGAACAGGCAAAATAATACCACATCGCACCTATCATACAGATTCCCAGATCACCGAACATATAAGATGCTGCAAGCTCGTAAGTATTATCCGACAGCAACACAAAAACCTGGGAGATACACCAGACCACCACTGTGGTCTGGCATCCCAGATATATCTTTTTATACATCCTGTCAGGTCCTAAGAAGTACAGTGCAGCCATGCTTATCATTACCGCTCCCACGACCACTATGTATATGATTCCCAATACAAATTCCATAACATTTCCTTTTTAATATTCATTCCATTTCGACCCGGCAACAACATATCCCGATCAACAAAGATACTACAATAATGTTACTCAATCATTAAGCCATGCCTTGATAATATTATCACCTTCACTCACTAATCCACTCCTTGATAACATCATCAACTTCAGTCACGATTCCCGTTCTTTCTTAACAGCAATACCCACAAGTATCACTCCTGCTACGAAAAGATATACCCACCATGCAATTGAAAGCCAGAATTGTCTTGTCAGATAAATTACCAGAAGTGCTAAAGTCGCTGATGAAGCAATAACATACTCCTTGCGATTCTTAATTGCCGCCACAATAAGTATTACTATTCCGACAACTCCCAAAAACATCAGATTCGCAAGT